>NZ_OY782496.1 GCF_963677715.1 uncultured Bacteroides sp. | reverse complement strand
CGGACATTCGACTTATCAATTCCCATGCCAAAGGCTACAGTGGCACATACTACCTGGATGCGGTCATTAATGAAATCGTCTTGAGTTGAATTACGGTTTTGCGATGACAATCCGGCATGATATACTCCACTATTAATGCCCTGCTTTTGTAGCATTTGGGCAACAGTTTCTGTTTTGCTGCGACTCATACAATATATGATGCCACTTTCTCCGCTGTGTTTGGCTATAAATTCCAAGATTGCTTTACTTTTTTCTTTTTGTTGGTATCCTCTTTTGACGGTTAGACTAAGATTAGGCCGGTCGAATGAAGAAATAAAAACCCTTGGATCATTAAGATGTAGTTGACGAATAATATCTTCACGTGTAATTTTATCGGCTGTTGCCGTTAGTGCTATAATTGGAATCTCCGGGAAATTTTGTCGTAAAATTCCCATTTGGGCATATTCGGGACGAAAATCATGTCCCCATTGTGAAATGCAGTGTGCTTCATCTATGGCGAAAAGGGATATTTGAATATCTCTCAATAAAGATTCAGCTTCGATGATAAGTCTTTCCGGGGATATATATAACAATTTAAGTTTTCCTGATAGGCAAGCAATACGAAGATTTGCGTTTTCGGTTTCATTGTTATTGCTATTTAGTGCCCCGGCTTCAATCCCGTTGGCCCGCAACGATTCAACTTGATCTTTCATTAGTGATATTAGTGGAGAGACAACAATAGCCGTACCCTCACTGAGTATGGCCGGAAGTTGATAACAAATAGACTTTCCTCCTCCGGTAGGCATAAGTACTAATGCATCTTTTTTATTTATTAAGTTTTGAATGATTTCTTGTTGTTGGGGACGAAACTCATCGTAACCAAAATAAGTCTTTAGTGTTTGAAACATAAGCGTGATTAATTTATTTCGCTTACAAAGTTACGTTTATTATACGACAAATTAAAAATTGACATTAAATGCTGCACGATAAATGCTGAAAAAACCTAATTTAATAGTTAAATAATCTTATCGGTGTGCTATGAATCACCCTTTTCAAGCTTTTTGATTGTTATTAAACAAAAAAATGTATACTAAAAAGTTGCATATTTAAATTAAATGTATGAAATTTGTGACATCAAAAGTTGCATTAATTATAATGTATATTTAGAAACAAACCTAACCAGTTAATTCAATGAGTGATTTAGAAAACAAAAAGCAGGAGGAAGCTCCTAAAAAACGCCCTTATAATTTAAGGGAGAAGAAAGAAAAAAAGGCTGCTTACAGATCTTTAATTAGACCTGAGTTGGCTGATGAGTTGTACGACAGGATATTGAATATCGTTGTAGTACAGAAGAAGTACAAAGATCCCGATTATTCGGCAAAAGATTTAGCCAAAGAGTTGCAGACCAATACTCGCTACCTTTCGGCTGTAGTAAATTCCCGCTTCGGAATGAACTACTCTTGTTTGTTGAATGAATATAGGGTGAAAGATGCTATGCATTTGTTGACGGATAAAAGATACTCCGACAAGAATGTAGAAGAGATTAGCGCAATGGTTGGTTTTGCTAACCGCCAGTCTTTTTATGCTGCTTTTTACAAAAACGTAGGTGAGACACCTAACGGATATCGTAAGAAATTCTTAGATAAGAACAGGTAATAGCACTTCTTTAAAATCTTATGAAAAGGAATTATCTCGAATTTGTTTTGAGGTATTTCCTTTTTTCTTGTTTTATAGCCTGTTAATGCAATCTATGAAAAATTATCTTTTTCCATAGATTGCCATTTGGACTGTACTCTTACGTAGTGAAGTAAAAAACATAACTTATAAAGTTTAAAATATTGATTGTATGGTAGATCAATTCGCTGATTTGCAAATATTAAGATATCAGGTGACTGGCTTTGAGAAATTATCGCTAAAACAAAAGAAGTTGGTTTATTTTCTTACACAGGCTGCTCTTGAAGGCAGAGATATTCTTTTTGATCAGAATGGGAAATATAACCTTACCATTCGTCGGGTACTTGAAGCGGTATATACAAATTATAAGGGTGATAAAGCTAATCCTGATTATATAAAGTTGGAGATTTACCTGAAACGAATGTGGTTCTCTAATGGCATTCATCATCACTATGGAAGTGAAAAATTTAATCCGGAGTTTACGCCCGATTTCCTGCTGCACGAAATATTACGTGTTGATGTTACAAGATTGCCTTTGCTTGAAGGGCAAACGGTAGAGGAATTATGCCATGCAATCTTTCCTGTTATATTCGATCCGGATATTATGTCTAAGCGGGTGAATCAAGCTAACGGAGAAGATCTTGTTTTGACTTCGGCTTGCAATTTCTATGATGGAGTTACTCAAAAAGAGGCAGAGGCTTTTTATGGAGCAATGAAGAATACAAATGATGAAACGCCCATTTCTTACGGATTGAATAGCCGCCTGATAAAAAAGAACGGTAAACTGGCGGAGAATGTATGGCGGGTTGGCGGGCTTTATACCCGGGCGATAGAAAAAATCGTTTTTTGGCTCAAAGAAGCTCAGCATGTTGCTGAAAATGAGGCTCAGGAAGTTGTTATCTCTAAATTGATAGAGTATTATGAAACCGGCGATCTGAAAACGTTTGATGAATATTCCATCCTTTGGGTGAAAGAGTTGGATTCGTGTGTTGATTTTATTAACGGGTTTACGGAAACATACGGAGATCCGCTGGGGATGAAAGCGAGTTGGGAATCTCTGGTTAATTTTAAAAATTTAGAGGCTACCCGGCGCACAGAGCTTATTAGTAGCAATGCACAGTGGTTTGAAGATCACTCTCCGGTAGATAAATGTTATAAAAAAGAGCAAGTAAAAGGTGTCTCGGCTAAAGTGATTACGGCTGCTATTCTGGCAGGCGATCTTTACCCTGCAACAGCTATCGGTATAAATCTTCCTAACTCTGACTGGATTCGTAATTTTCATGGTTCCAAATCGGTGACGATTGGAAATATTACCGATGCGTATAACAAAGCTTCCCACGGGAATGGGTTTAATGAAGAATTTGTGTATAGTGATGTAGAAAAAATGTGGATAGATAAGTATGCTGATTTGACCGGAAACCTGCACACTGATTTGCATGAATGTCTTGGGCATGGTTCGGGAAAACTACTTCCGGGAGTAGACCCTGACGCGCTTAAAGCTTACGGTGCTACAATAGAAGAGGCACGCGCCGATCTCTTCGGACTTTACTATATGGCCGACCCTAAACTGATAGGGTTGGGGCTGATTCCTGATGACGAGGCATACAAGGCAGAGTACTATACTTTTCTGATGAATGGTTTGATGACGCAATTAGTGCGCATAAAACAGGGCAATAGCATTGAAGAGGCTCACATGCGCAATCGTCAGCTTATCTCTCGCTGGGTGTTTGAGCACGGAGCACCCGATAAGGTCGTGGAGATGATAAAAGAAGAAGGCAAAACATATGTCGTTGTTCGTGATTATAAGAAATTACGCAATCTTTTCGGAGAACTATTGGCTGAAATTCAACGTATAAAATCGACGGGTGATTTCTTTGCCGCTCGGAATTTAGTGGAGAGTTATGCCGTAACAGTAGATCCGATACTACATGAGGAAGTTTTGAGGCGATATAAGAAATTGAATCTGGCACCTTATAAAGGATTTGTTAATCCCGTTTATACGTTGGTGACTGATAATACTGGAGAAATAACCGATGTGAAGGTTACTTACGACGAAGGTTATGCCGAACAAATGTTGCGTTACGGCAGAGAATATTCGTCGCTACCTTCTATAAACAACTGATAATAATGGAACTAGCAGAACAATTGAAAGAAATAAAAACACAACTCAGACTTTCGATGAATGGTGTTGTGGCTCGAAGCATGCGCGAGAAAGGGTTGAACTACAAACTTAATTTTGGCGTGGAGTTGCCCCGAATCAAAATGATAGCTGGGGGATATGAAAAAGATCATTCGTTAGCTCAGGCCTTATGGAAAGAGAATATCCGTGAGTGCAAGATAATGGCGGGTCTGTTGCAACCGGTAGACAGCTTTTTTCCCGAGATAGCCGATATCTGGGTAGAAGATATACAAAATATAGAGATAGCAGAGTTAACCAGCATGAATTTGTTTCAACATTTACCTTATGCTCCGGCTAAATCATTTCATTGGATTGCCGACGAGCGTGAATATGTGCAGACATGTGGTTTTTTGGTGATAGCCCGTTTGCTGGTTAAGAAAGGGGATATGGCAGAGCGTGTGGCCGAAGAGTTTTTGGATCAGGCAGTTACGGCTGTTCTCTCCGGTTCATATACTGTGCGAAATGCCGCCATATTAGCCATTCGTAAATTTATGGAACATAGCGAAGCGCATGCATTTATCGTTTGCCGATTGGTAGAAGGCTTTGTTTCTTCCGAAAATGAAAGAGAACAAGTATTGTATAAGATGGTTAATGAAGTAGTCGGGAATTTATAAAAAACTTCTTCTTATCATTTATTTTTTATAAAAAACGATTAACTTTGTTGGCGCTAATTTTTTTGCCGATATGGAGATTCAGAATGTGAAAGAGACAGTTAGGCAGATATTTACTGAATATCTTAATGCAAACGGGCATCGCAAGACTCCCGAACGCTATGCCATACTCGATACCATATACTCTATAGACGGGCATTTTGATATAGACTCTCTCTATTCTCAAATGATGAATCAGGAGAACTTCCGGGTTAGCCGCGCCACACTTTACAATACTATTATTTTGCTTATCAATGCCCGCCTGGTTATAAAACACCAATTCGGTAACTCTTCCCAGTACGAAAAATCATATAACAGAGAAACTCATCATCATTTGATATGCACTCAATGCGGCAGGGTAACCGAACTAAAAAACGATGTGTTGCAGAATGCCATAGAGACTACCAGACTAAACAGATTCCAATTGTCTCATTACTCCTTATATATATATGGATTATGCGCTAAGTGTGACAGAGCTAATAAAAGAAAGAAAGTAAATAATAACAATAAGAAAGAAAAATGAAAGTAGATGTTCTATTAGGTTTGCAATGGGGCGACGAAGGAAAAGGAAAAGTTGTCGATGTTTTAACTCCAAGATATGACGTGGTAGCCCGTTTTCAGGGTGGTCCGAATGCTGGACATACGCTTGAGTTTGAAGGTCAGAAGTATGTACTTCGCTCCATTCCTTCGGGTATATTTCAGGGAGATAAAGTAAATATTATCGGTAATGGTGTAGTACTCGATCCGGCCCTGTTCAAAGCAGAGGCTGAAGCTCTGGAAGCATCCGGTCATAAGCTGAAAGAAAGACTTCATATTTCAAAGAAAGCACATCTCATTCTGCCAACACATCGTATACTTGACTTGGCCTACGAAGCCGCCAAGGGAGAATCGAAAGTGGGCACTACCGGTAAAGGAATCGGTCCTACTTATACGGATAAGGTGAGTAGGAACGGCGTTCGCGTAGGAGATATTCTGGGCGATTTTGAACAGAAGTATACGGAAGCAAAAGCAAAGCACGAGCTAATACTTAAAGGCTTGGGTTATAAATATGACCTTACGGAGCTGGAGCAAGCCTGGTTTGAAGGCATTGAATACCTCAAGCAGTTTCATTTCGTAGATAGCGAACATGAAATTAATCGTTTGCTAAGTGCCGATAAGAGTATACTCTGCGAGGGCGCGCAAGGTACAATGCTTGATATAGATTTCGGTTCTTATCCCTTTGTTACTTCCTCTAACACCGTATGTGCCGGCGCTTGTACCGGACTGGGAATTGCGCCTAACAAAATAGGCGAAGTATATGGCATTTTCAAAGCTTACTGTACGCGTGTGGGTGCAGGTCCTTTTCCTACGGAATTATTTGATAAGACTGGTGATCAGATTTGTACGCTAGGGCACGAGTTTGGTTCGGTTACCGGACGTAAACGCCGTTGCGGGTGGATAGATATTGTGGCGCTCAAATATTCTATCATGATAAATGGTGTGACGAAACTAATCATGATGAAGAGTGATGTGCTCGATATGTTCGAATCTATAAAAGCCTGTGTGGCTTATAAAGTTGACGGGGAAGAAATTGATTATTTCCCGTATGATATCAACGATGATGTAGAACCTGTTTATGTAGAGTTGCCCGGATGGGAAACCGATATGACTAAGATGCAAAGCGAAGACGAATTTCCGGAAGAATTTAATGCCTATGTCTCTTTCTTGGAAGAACAACTAGGCGTACCGGTTAAGATTGTTTCTGTTGGTCCGGACAGGGAACAGACCATTGAGCGATACACAGAAGAGTGATGATATAATAATTCTTGCTAAAAAAGAAGAGACTTAAAGTTAGTCTCTTCTTTTTTTTATATTTTTGGCAAACTATTTGTTCTATTGTTTGTAGTAGTTATTAAAAAGGAAAAAGAATATGATGATATCTAGTCCATGGCTATTGTTTATCGGCGTTGCTCTGGTGAGTTATCTGGTGCAGCTGAATCTGAAAAGGAAGTTTAAGAAGTATTCGAAAATAGCTTTGTCTTCGGGTATGACCGGTAGGGATGTGGCAATGAAGATGCTACAAGATAGCGGTATCTATGACGTGCAGGTAACAAACACTCCCGGTATGCTTACCGATCACTACAATCCGGCCAACAAAACCGTTAACCTGAGTGAAGGTGTTTATAATAGTAACAGTGTGATGGCTGCGGCTGTGGCTGCTCATGAATGCGGACATGCCGTTCAGCATGCTCGGGCTTATGCTCCGCTAACGTTGCGTAGCAAACTGGTGCCTGTGGTTACCTTCTCTTCGCAATGGGTTAGTTGGTTGCTATTGGGAGGTATTTTGCTTCTTAATTCATTTCCCGGACTGCTGCTTGCCGGAATCGTTTTGTTTGCCATCACTACTTTGTTTAGCTTTATCACTCTTCCGGTGGAAATTGACGCCAGCAAACGGGCTTTGGTGTGGCTCAGTAGTGCAGGCATTACTAATTCTTATAACCATGTGCAGGCCGAAGATGCTCTTCGCTCGGCTGCTTATACCTATATCGTTGCTGCGCTTGGTTCGTTGGCTACGCTGATTTATTACGTCATGATATTTATGGGCAGAAGAAATTAATATCTTCCTGCTTTACGAGATTTAAAAGACGTATGGAATGCCCGGATGCATTCTATACGTCTTTTTCGTTTCTGTTTCTTTTCTTCCTTTTTTCGCTATTAATTTATACCTTTGCACCTCAATTAAATGTAGAATTACTATGGCAGCAAAACCGAGCATCCCCAAAGGCACGCGTGATTTCTCACCCGTGGAAATGGCAAAACGGAACTATATATTCAATACCATTCGTGAGGTATATCATCTCTATGGCTTTCAGCAGATAGAAACTCCTTCGATGGAGATGCTTTCTACCTTGATGGGCAAGTATGGAGACGAAGGAGATAAGCTTCTCTTTAAGATTCAAAATTCCGGCGATTATTTTTCGGGACTTACCGACGAAGAACTGCTGAGCCGTGATGCTGCCAAATTGGCCAGTAAGTTTTGTGAGAAGGGGTTGCGATACGACCTCACCGTCCCCTTTGCCCGCTACGTGGTAATGCATCGGGATGAAATAACCTTTCCGTTTAAGCGTTATCAGATTCAGCCGGTGTGGCGTGCAGACCGCCCGCAGAAAGGACGCTATCGCGAGTTCTATCAGTGCGATGCCGATGTAGTAGGAAGTGATTCGTTACTCAACGAGGTGGAATTGATGCAGATAGTGGACGAGGTGTTTACTCACTTTGGCATCAGGGTGTGCATTAAGATAAATAATCGTAAGATTCTTACCGGAATAGCCGAAATCATTGGCGAAGCGGATAAGATTGTGGATATAACGGTAGCTATCGATAAGTTTGATAAAATTGGACTAGAGAACGTAAACAAGGAACTGTCCGAAAAAGGAATCAGTGATGAAGCCATAGCAAAGCTGCAACCCATCATTTTGCTTAGCGGAACAAATACGGAGAAATTAGAAACACTTAAAACCGTTCTGGCTACCAGTGAAGTCGGGATGAAAGGAGTGGAGGAGAGCGAATTTATTCTGCATATGTTTGGCTCACTCAGAGCGCCCCACATGCCCGATCTTTTTGCGGCCGATATGACAAATGAGATAGAACTCGACCTTACGCTGGCTCGCGGGCTGAACTATTATACCGGTGCTATCTTTGAAGTAAAGGCGCTCGATGTACCAATGGGAAGCATCACCGGAGGTGGCCGATATGACAACCTGACAGGCGTGTTTGGTATGCCGGGAGTATCGGGAGTAGGCATTTCTTTTGGTGCCGACCGCATCTTCGACGTTCTTAATCAGTTAGATCTTTACCCCAAAGAAGCGGTTAACGGTACGCAGCTGCTTTTCGTTAATTTTGGCGAGCAAGAAGCTGCTTATTCTCTCCCTCTTTTGGCTAAAGTACGTGCGGCAGGCATCAGAGCCGAACTGTTTCCAGATGCTGCCAAAATGAAGAAACAAATGAGCTATGCCAATGCGAAAAATGTTCCGTTTGTGGCCATCGTGGGCGAAAATGAAATGAATGAAGGCAAAGTAACCCTTAAGAATATGGAGTCGGGAGAGCAAACACTTGTTTCGGCCGATGAACTGATTGCTTTGTTGCAGCAGTGATACTGGGCGGAATGGAATAGCCTTACTAAGATTAGCGCTGCTTTGTTGAAATACTTTGAGAAGCTTTTTAACTAAGTAGGCAATTTCTCCGAATAAAGATAAATAGCCGTGTACTGTACAAGTCATTAACCAATAATGGCCCGCACGGTGCACGGCTTTTCTTTTATATCGATAATTACGGACAAACAGAGCAAATGAACTCATTTTTGTCAAGAGACTGTTTATGAATTATTAACGAAGTTAACATCTTCGGAAAATAAAAAGGAGTTTGCCGACTAATAACAGGAGAAAAACTATTTTTCAATAGGAGTTATTTCGATAACAAGTAAGCAAATGAGGGCTGATGAGCCTTGTTATTCTGAATATACAACTGTGTAATTGCCCGAATTGAACCGTCTTATCGGGTGAAAGCAACCGTCACTTGGAAGAAATGCAACCGTCATCTGAATAGAAAGACGGTTGGTGCATAAAAAAAGGGAGAAGTTGAAACTTCTCCCTTTTACTGTAGTTTAATCTGAATATACTTTATGATTACTTTAACAAAGATACAACATTACACAACAAAAAGCAAGCTTTTGGGGCAAAAAAAGGAGGACTATGCAGCAAATAATGTTATATACCCGAAATCCGCCTTCTTGTCAGGGAGATTCATATCTATTGTCTTAACCGGAGGTCGTTGCCAGGATTATAAAACCTAAATATCAGTTCTACTATAAATGCCCGTGGTATAGGTTTAAGTCCCCAAAAAGTATTTAGTGATAGTTACTCTTCTCTTTTATTGATTTCGGTAATCTTTCGGCGACTGCCCGAATAGCTTCAAGAACTCCCGATAGAAATAAGATTTGTTGGAGAAGCCGGATTGAAACATAATCTCGGAAACGGTCAGTTTGGAAGTTCTTAATAATCTGGCGGCATGGTCGAGCCGTAAGTTTCGCACAAACTCACTGGGCGTTTTGTCCGATAGCTCTTTAAACTTGCGATACAGAGTGGCTTTGCTCACGCCCACGAACTCTGCAATAGTGGCGGGAGTGAGCTTCTCATCATCTATGTTGTCTTTGACGAACTCGGTGACGTCTTTAATCAACTTCTCATCTTCCGGATAGAGTACGATGCCGTCTTTTAGCTTAATAGAAGAAAGACTGGAATTGAAATAATTCTTTAGCAGCGCTTGTCTCGACAGTAGATTCTCTATAGCCGAAATTACATGCTTTGGATGAAAAGGTTTTGTGATGTAGGCATCTGCTCCGTGGTTATATGCATTGATTTGATCTTCTATGGATACTTTGGCCGAAATATTAATAATGGGAATGTAGCTTGTCTTCGGGTCGGACTTTAAATGGCTAATTAAAGAAAAACCATCCATGCGAGGCATAATAATGTCACTGATAATAAGATCCGGATGGTTCCGCTCAATGTAACTCAGCGCTTCTATCCCGTCTCCAGCCTCTTGAATGATATAATCCGAGAGAACATCTTTGAGTAATTCGCGGATATTATTTTCATCTTCTACGATTAGTATAACCGTATCTTGGCGAGGTTTCAACTCTTTCACCTGTTCCATCTCTTTTACGGAAGGTTCATTGGCATCTGTCAGTAGGTTGTTAGCAACGGCCGAAAGCGGAGGAATGGCAACCGAAAATTCTACATATTTGCCCAACTCACTGCTTACTTTTATTTCGCCACCGAGCAGTTCCGTTAGGTTTTTGGTCAGATTAAGTCCGATACCATTGCTTACCGAATTCCCCGGTCTGGGCATGTCGAAAATCTTATATTTATTAAATATCTCTGCCATTTGTTGCTCCGTGAGCCCCTTGCAGGAGTTCCTTATTGTCAATTGCAGCAGATTATCCCGGTTAGATTGCTGCACCACTTCCAGATGAATATATCCGCCTTTGGAAGTATATTTAAAGGCATTCGAGAGAAGGTTGAAGATGATCTTTTCGAGGGCATTGCGGTCAGAAAACAGCTCACCGACATCATGCATATCTACTTTGAATTCTATTCTATTCTCTTTCAATATATCCACATAGTTGCCGGATGCATACTCTATCAGAGCCTTCACCTCTATCTTTTCAGGTTTCAGGTTGACCTCTCCCGGCTTTATCTTGGTGAAATCCATTAATTCACTAATCAACTTCTGCATGCGTTCTGCATTGTTCTTTATTATTTCCAGATACTTGCGGGTATCCGCATCCATCTTAACTTGCTCCAATAGATGTTGAGCGGGAGTATAAATCAAGGTGAGAGGAGTAAAGAACTCGTGTGCCACATTGGCAAAGAAGTTGAGCTTAGACTCATATATTTTTTGTTCATGCCGCTTCTCCGTTTCCGTGATGAATATTTGTCGGCTCATCCTGATGCGGTTTCTGATGACAGATCTTGTAACGAACAGGATGATAACGCACAAAAGTCCGTAAATGAGCAATGCCGGCATGCTTAGCCACCATGGGTAACCTACCCTGATAGTCAGCCTGTAAATGTTATGCCCCCAAACTTTATCGCCATTACTGCTTTTTACTTCGAGTACATATTTGCCCGGAGGAAGTTGAGTAAAGATAATATTGGGGTTGTTTCCCATCTCCACCCACTCATCGGAGTGATTCTTTAAGCGGTAAGCGTATTCACAATTCTCGTTATTAATAAAATCTTTTGTGAGGAAAGTGAACGTCACAAACCTTTCTTCGTAGCTTAACTTTAATACTCCCGCACTGATGCGTTTGTTCAGATCTTGCGGCGTATTATAGATTTTCAGGTTACTCAACGTGAGTGGAGCATTGAAATTACGTAAATGGATATTCTTCGGATCAAAATAGTTTAGTCCGCTTACCCCGCCAAAGTATAACATGTCGTTACTGTCTTTGAAATAAGCCCCGTCAGAGAATTCGTCGTTTTGCAAACCGTCATTCAGCGTGTAATTGTTTATTTTGTTACTCTTCACATTCAGGCAAGACAATCCCTGATTCGTGCTAATCCATATGTTCCCATTAGCATCCTTCAGTATCCCGTGTATTGTTTTATTGTTCAACTTCTCGTCGGCATACTGCACCAACTTATGTTCATATCCCGAGATTTCGAGCCTGTTAAGTCCGTAACTTGTACCTATCCATATATCGTTGCCCTCTCTTTGCAAGCACAATATATCATTGTTTGTTAGTAGAATATTACTGTCAGTTTCCTTAATACTATTATCCAGCATGTCAATTTGGCTCAGTCCTCCTCCTCTTGTTCCAAACCAGAGAGAGCGGTTGTCTGTGCTGGATGTAACGGCATACACCACATCATTATTCAGCGATTTGTTTTTATCTCCGGAAGTGTATTGTCTGAATCCATTCACTTTATACGTACCGTTCTCTTTACTTATGTTCATCTTTATGAGTCCGTACCCTGAAGTACCAAGCCATAACAAAGAATCGTTGTTGGTGAAATAGATACTGTATACAGCTTTAAAGACAGGATACTTTTCCGGTATCTTAAGCTTTCCCAGTTTGCCCGCCTTTCCATCTAAAATATTAATGCCTGCTCCTTCGGTACCGATAAACAGGTCATTCGCACTATTCCTTTTTAGAGCATATACGGAGTTCGATATCAGCCCGTCGGCTTCACTCAAAAAATCAGTGAGTTGCCTGGCCGATGTATCTAAAAGTTTAATGCCGCTTCCTTTTGTGCCCACCAAGATGCGCCCCTTGCTGTCTTCACAGAAACTTCTCACAGGGTGGGTGGTATGAATTGTTGTGAACAACGAATTGTAATGATAGAGCTGTATCAATCCCTGTCCGTCTGTTCCTATCCACAAGATGTTCTGGCTACCCGGGTATAGTGTAAATACCGAAAGCTGACGAGGAAGTTCCTCCCAATAAGAATAGTCGTCTTTCTCCAGATTGTAGCGGATGCAACTACCTTCTATAAAGCCTATGTAAAGCTGTTTCCCCATTAGCTTTACTTCTGATATGTTTTTTTGTATATCCGGCTTTATCTCCTTATCCACCGTGAAGTCCGGGTGGAGAATAGAGAGGGTATTTTTACTGTTTAAGATAAAGCGATTGCCCGAAAGAAATATCTTGTTGACTGTAGTGTTGATATTCAGCTTTTGTAAATCGGAGGCCTGAATATCCGAAGTCAGTTCTTTGTTGTTCAAATGTACCACTTTTCCATCTGTCAATAGAAATAAAATCTGATCGGACTGATTGATGAGAAAGTCTTTAACTTTGTTTGCCAGCTTTGTATTGATCAGCTTGAAAGCATCACTTGTGGTATTATAACTAAAGAATCCAATCCCCTTTACCAGACAAATAATAGTTCCCTGACTGCTCTTCCCTAGTATGAACGACTTTTCCTGGTTCGGAATTTGGTTGCCTGTTTGCAGATAATATCTTGTAACCTGATGCGTTCTTTTATTTAACTTATTAATGCCATTGTCCGTCGTAATCCATATATCCTGATTTTGCTCAATGAGTTGCCTGATTATATTGTTGCTGATAGAACTCGGGTTGTTTTTGTTATATCTGAACGTAAGTATATCCCGTCCGTTGTACGCATTTAGTCCGTCCCATGTGCCTACCCAGATAGTATGTTCCGAATCTTCCAGAATACAATTCACCGAGTTATTCGTCAATCCGTTTACATTCGAGATATACTTTACAACGTTGGAAGCATATGTTTTTTCAGGAGTAGCAAAGAGGATAAGAAGCATACAACTTATTTCTATTCCAAATAGTTTTTTCATTTAAAGGTATCTTGATTTAGAGAATTTATCGTGATAACAAATATAAGGAATTTATTTAGTTTACGATAAAAGAAACGACGGAAGGGATTCGTTCTCATAGTTGATAAAGTTCAAAAGGGGCTGTCAGATATTCATCCGGCAGTCCCTTTATAGGTATTGTTCGTATTCTACATGAAGAGAATACGCATCATTCTTTCTGCATTAATAGCCCGGATTCTGAGTTAACACATCATTACTCTTGTCTCGCTCACCTTGTGGAATGGGAAGTAAGTAATCTCTGTCATCTTTAAAATTAGCTCCTTTCGAGGTATTATACTTGCTGGCATAGGCCCGCATCACAGTGCCGAAACGTTTCTGCCTCATCAGGTCGTCGCGTCTCCATCCTTCCATACCCAATTCACAGCGGCGTTCGTGCCAGATGATTGTTCTGAGTGCATCTTGATTGGTTTCTGTGATATCTTTCAACGTATTGCTTGTGGTAGGCGGAGTATACTTTTGCATATCTCTCCGGGGATCTATCGGGTTACTATTGCGTGCTCTACCTCTTACCTCATTCAGATAAGGCAGGGCAAGAGATGATTTCCCATTCTCATTGAGTGCCTCAGCATACATTAAGAGAACATCAGAGTAGCGTATCAAACGAATGTTGTAACTAATCATCCACACATCTAATCCTTGCTTCTCAACTGCCGGAACAGTCATCTTATAATCCTGATATCCGGTTGGAGATTCGGTGTTATCCTGCTCTTCAGTATCTCCTACATACCTGTCGCCTGTTTGAGTAAATACGTAAGTGATGCGGGGGTCGTCATTATCATAAGCGTTATAGAGGTCTTGCGTAGGCACATGGAAACCATATCCCTGATAGCCGGTTACCCGTCTGCTGGTGAAGAAATGGGGAACATTTGTTCCGGTAGCCACTGTCTTGTCGTATACTTTGTTGGCTATTTCAAACACAGATTCCGTACTGTTTTCATAAGCCGGGCGCCAGTTCATTCCGTAATCACTCAATAACGCATAGTCTTTGTCCACATCAACAATCTCATGAAGTACTGTTTCGGCAGAAGCATAGTCGCCCTTGAACATATACGTTTTGGCGAGCATCGTCTTGGCAAATCCACGTGTCACCCGGTAAGCATCGGCCGCACTGTAAGCACTTTTGGCGGGTAATTCGGATGCATCGGTAAGGTCGGCTATGATGAGATTGTATACATCTTCAGTCGAAGAACGTGGAACCTTTAATATTTCGGTGGGTTGCATGGGCACGGTAACCAACGGTACTTCGCCGAACGTTGTTACCAGACAGTAATATCCGAAGGCTCTTAAAGCTTTGGCCTCATTGGCGTAGCGGGTTAAGGTTGTCTTGTCTCCTGTGGCATTCGGAGCGTAGTAGATAACATCGTTGCAACGATTGATTAATCGATAAAGAATCTCCCAACGACGTCCTACTTCACCATTGGTGGTATAGACCGTGAAGTTGGACAGGTCTTGCACTTCGGCACGGTCGCCATCGCCACCTCCGCCTTTAAGTGCATCGTCCGTAGTACAGTCGCCTATGAAGTAATGATTCAGCGCATATTCATTCCACGTGGTTCTCAATTGCAGGTAAGCACCTGTCAGTGCTTGTTCTATATCACTCTCTTTCTGATAATAGTTATCACTGGTGGTCTTGCCATAGCTTGGCTCGTCCAGCGAACAGCTATATAATCCTATTCCGGCAAGGATGCAGCAAATGGTATATATAATTTTTCTCATGATACTCTGTTTTTTAGTTTCGGTTTAAAATTGCATATTAACGCCAACGGTAAATGTGCGGGATGAAGGATAATGAGTAGTGTCAACTCCCATATCCAGCGGACTGTTGATTCCCAGTTCCGGGTCAAGTCCCGAATATCCCGTCAGAGTTAATAGGTTCTGTCCGCTGATATAGAACCTGCAACTGGAGAACAACTTTGTTTTTAGGCAAAGAGCTTCAGGAATGGTATATCCTAGTTGTATATTCTGCAAACGGAGATAAGAGCCATCTTCCACATAGAAAGAAGAATTCCTCATGTTATTGTTGCTGTCGGAATTTGTGATGCGCGGATATTTGGCATTATCTCCCTCTTTGGTCCATGCTTTGGTATAAGCTTCTTCCAATGCGTTCTGGCGACCGGCCGAAGAAAGAGTACCCTTTGCTACATTCCATATATCGTTACCAAGCGTTCCCTGAAAGGCCATGCTGAGGTCAAAGCTCTTATAGGCGAATCCCAAATTGAATCCATAAATAATGTCCGGGTTGGGGTTTCCTATAAATGTGCGATCATCGTCGTCATTCAGTTGGCCGGATTCGCCCAGTTTGGCAAACTTGAAATCGCCGGGCTTCGCATTCGGTTGAATCTTTGTTCCGTCCTTGTCTACATAACTGTCAATCTCTGCCTGATTCTGGAAGATACCTATTTGTTTATATCCCCAAAAACGTCCTATCGGTCCTCCCACGTAGGTACGGCTCACATTGCCGCTTAAATATTCGGAAGTAAGTTTGGTCACTTTGGTCTTATAAGTAGAGAGGTTTGCTCCTATGTTGTAGTTGAAATCTCTACCGATATGATTCCGATAGTTGGCTACCAATTCAAATCCCGTATTCTTCAGATTACCGGCGTTGAAGTAGGGGCTGTTAGGAAATGCTCCGAACGAAGGTATAGGCATATTCAGTAACATATCACTGGTCTTCTTTACGTAAAAGTCCATGCTTACATCCAAGCTGTTTCTCAGGAAAGACATGTCCACTCCTACATTGGTTTGCTGACTGGTTTCCCATTTAATATCCGCATTCCCCACATAAGTGGGTGTATAGCCTTGAGAATAACCGTTCCCGAAATACCATTGCATTTCATCATTTGTGCCGATTAGTGTTAGCGGTGCACTGGTATCTATGCGTTGGTTGCCGTTTTGTCCCCATCCCACGCGTAGTTTCAGATTTGACATTGCGTTGTCGATATTCAGATTCTTGAAGAACTCTTCATTACTGATTCTCCATCCCACTGACAGAGAAGGGAAGTATCCCCATCGGTTATTTTTGGCAAACTTAGAAGAGCCGTCGGCACGGAAGTTTACTGTTGCCAGATATCTGTCGTCATACGAATAATTGATACGTCCCAGATAAGACAACATGGAGGAAGTCTCTTTAGAACCCGAAACTTTATCTCCTGCGGTTTGCGCATCGAGTATCTGATAAATATCTTCGTTGCCCAGAGCGTTTCTTTTAAAAGCATTGATGCTTTCATCTTTATTCTTTTCGTAAGTTATAGCTACCATTGCATCCAGTTTATGCTTCCCGATAGTTGTGTTATAGTTGAGGCGTTGTTCAACCAAAGAGTTAAAAGTTACATTGCTGTTATTATTTAATTGAGTTTCAATACTGTACTTGCTCTCTTGATTGGCCAGGTTATCATCGGAGAAAGTCGATGAAAAGATGGGACGAAAATCTTTAAAGGTATCATGATATCTTTCAAAACTGTATTGTACCCGGTATGTCAGGTTTTTGTATAACTTAACCTGAGCATAAACATTGCCGAATACATTGAAGATGTCGTCATATCTGTTAGGCAGCTCAAGCATGGAAACCGGATTGGGGTCATACGACCATTCGGTAGGAGCATACTTGTTATACTTATAGTTTTCAGAAGATGGATCTACCAATGGGCTGATAACCGGAGTGAACGGATCTGCTTTTTGGATAAAATCAAATGAAGGAATGGCTCCGGCATCCCGTTTCTTAATTTTAGCCAGATTTATATTTGTTCCTACTGTGATATACTTGCTCAAATCATATTCCTGACTTAATTTTAATGTAAGTCTTTGAAAATCAGTAGTAATGATTGCTCCCTGGTCGTCAATATAGCCCAGACTGAGAGATGAACGTGACTTGTCCGTTCCTGTGCGAACACTGACATTGTAGTTTTGAGTAAAAGCGGTATGCGTAACTGCCTTCCACCAGTCAGTATCATACCCTTTATTATATTGGTTAGTGAATTTCTCTTTCATCGAGTTTTGGAAACTGCTGTCGTCCTTGTAAGCCTCTGTGATGAAATTATAATACTGTTCGCTATTCATCATATTTAATGCTTTGTAGCTATTTTTAATGCCAGTATAAGCATCCAGCGTGATAATGGTTTGTCCTTTAACTCCTCCTTTTGTGGTAATAAGGATTACCCCGTTTGAACCTTTCGATCCGTAGATGGCACAAGCAGACGCATCTTTCAGTACCTCTATGTGTTCAATATCCGAAGGGTTCAGCGTGCTGATATTATCCATGAACTGTCCGTCAACAACGTATAACGGGTTGTTGTCATTCACGGTACCCAACCCTCTTACACGAATTACCGCATCCGAACCCGGTTGTCCCGAGCTGGCAGCAACAAACACACCGGCTGCTTTACCTGTTAGTAGTTCCGAAGCATTAGATACCGCATAGTTTTTGATGTCTTTACTACTGATAGAAGCCAGCGAACCGGTAAGGTCACTTTTCTTTTGTGTACCGTAGCCAATAACCACGACCTCTTCAAGTTTATTGTCGGATATTAGTTTTACATTGATTGTTCCACTCTGATTAACCGTTATGGTTTGAGTTTTATAACCTACGTACGAAAAGGAAACCTGATTGGAGGTTATGCTTAATGAATACTTGCCGTCAAGGTCAGTTATAGTACCGTTGCCGGTTCCTTTCTCTACTGCAGACACACCGATTAAGGCTTCTCCGGTACTCTGGTCATATACCGAGCCGGATATTTTCTTTGTTTGCTGTGCAGAAACAGCTGCACATACAAAAAGGAAAAATGTTAGAAATAATAAATGATTTCTCATGGTCTATTAAGATTTAATGATATGAAATTATGTACTGCTTATTCGCAATTATTTTGCCATTGCTTAAACTTAGTTTAGTTCCTGCCGGAAGTTCAACAATTACCCGTGCCTCATTGGCGGGTATCTCAAAAGAGCCATCGGCTTTAATATCTTTAGCTACATATTCTTTGGCTACAATATCAAAAAGGTCACAGGCTTGCGAAGAGTGATAAGTTATGCTTTTGGTTTCTTTGTAGGGATTGTAGTATAAGTATACCGGATAAGGCTTTTCAGTATAAAAATCCGTACTGTTACAGTTTAACTGCAAGATACCTTTCACGTTCGTTGTGCTCACGATGCTTCCGAGTATACCTACGGGTGAAGAACTGTAAACACTAAACATACTCTCCGTCGGGTTGCCGTCAATCCATTTAGGGCCGTCACCTATGGCTACAGGACTAACCCCTTTCAAAGATGCTTTGCCATAATCATCTGTTTTACGCAATCCCTCATAAGCAACATTGCCGTTGGTCAGCTCTCTGAATTCAGGAGCCCATTGATGCTTTGCATCTATCTCCATGGGGTAGAACAAGCGACATGCACTGGCGTTGTTGAGCATCCATTTGCCTATGGCTTTAGCATATTGCGGCTGATACTTCACCATCGGGATGAAGGGCCATGAAGGCTTGATGCTATTCATCAGAAAAGCATAGCCACCTCCGTCAGTGATGCTTCCCTGTAAACCGCTTACGTCATAATCTCCCCACTTCCCTACAATGATTCCCCAACCGGTTCTGCCTGTGGGACTTTTACATCCGTCGAACACCCAGTCGAGCATTTTGTGCACATCATAGTTGGTTCCTTCCGTAGCATTCAGGTAAGCAGCCGTATAGATGCCCAAGGGTAAAAGTGCTTCATAAAAGCGACTCTCTTTTTGAGAAGCTAATGCCTCAACAGCACTTTTACTATGTTGCAGATATCGTGGGTCGCCAAATTTGTGATAAGCACAAAGCAATACGTATGCATGCCCGCCGGCGGCATCTTGTTGCAAGGGAAGGTTGCTTACCATTCCTTTCATCTTCCCGTAGTCGAAGTATGAATAATCATAGTTGCCGTTGAGCACGGAATCTGCTTTGACAAACTGTTCGGCAATGCTTTTTTGTATTTTATCGGCTCCAGAGACATTAGGAAAAACATCACACACTGCATAATACAAAGCATTAGGCAGTACATCATACCACCAGTCGCGTCCGTACCCTCCACCCAATGACTTTACAGACGGATTGGTGTTGTTCATCATGATGTTCCATCCATTGTCCGAGTTGAAATAGTTTTGTACCATTTTCACATAGTTGTAACCGTCTTGATTGGTCTTGTCAATCCCTACTAATCCGGCTCCCAATATAGCCGATAGTGAGTTGAGGCTTTCATGAAATTCTCCGTTGTTATGGTCGGGCCCTTGGCGAATATCTTTAATCGCTGTATATAATCCGAAAGTTGTTTGATCTACATTTCTTCGGTGATTATCCAGCCATATCAGATTTCCAACCCTGCTTTGGTTGTGCCAGTCAAAAACAAATTTATCATACTTTTTAGTTTTCTCCCGCCAGTTGAGCATCTTGTATGACTCGGGCATGTCGGGCATCAGATTAACCCTATTGATAGCAACTTGCGCTACTTTATCGCCTAAAACCTTTTTCTGAGAGGAACAAGAGCCCAGTAGGCAAAGTGCCGCAAGTGATATAATATATTTATTTTTCATTCTCATCTTTTTTATCGATATTAGTTTGGTTAATAATATTTTTAGCCAGCGGATAAGCTAGTAATTGTAGTCCGGCGACGATGATCAGCGCATATTTCAGTGCAAAATCTTGTGAGATGCAATAAGCGAGAAAAATGAATAGTAACAACCCGAACGCTCTTCCTAAAAAAAGCCCGAACTCGTGGCTCATGATATAAGCATATTCGTTCCTTTTCTCTATTTTGGTTACCGCATCTATCGTCTTCATCATGATGGGAAAGTAGGCCAAGTCGAATAAAGGCTGAAAGATAACTTTACATAATACAAAAAGAATCACCCCGGTTGCCGAAAAAAGTATCCCATTGCACAGGGTACCTGCAAAAAACACCAGTAATCCACCGGCAAATATCTTCAATCGGTCTTCCGGTTTGGCCATCCGTCCTAGTATGTATACCAGAACAGCCGTTAATGCTCCGCTTACCCCTTGTATTAAACCCAATGCTCCTTCATTCCCCACTAATTTAAGAACAAGGATGGCCGGAGCTGTTACCAAGAAACCCTGTACCATGCCTTTCAACGAGGCCAGCAATAGCATCTTTTTCCATAGTCGATGGAATTTGAAATACATAAATGAAGTCTCTTTCGGAGCATCAAAGTTACCTTTCCATAGCACTCCGCAGGCTATGATGGTGATTACGACTTCTACCATGGTGACAATCCGATAGGACTTGTTGACATCAAACACGAAACCAAATATCTCTTTCCCGTCAATTTGGCTGATAAAAGCCCCGATAATCAGGGGTACTCCGATGGAAGCAATGGAAAAGAAAAAAGATTCCAGTCCGAAGAAATAGTTCCTGTTGTCATCCTTGGTGTTGTAAAGAGTTAACAGATATCTGTTTGTCCAGAAAAAGCCGGAAGCTGCTCCCAAGAAAAAACCGGCCAAACCTAATTCCATGAAGCCGAGAGAGTGGATGGTCATCATTCCGAACATAGAGAGGCCGCTTACCAGAATACCCGCAGCATAGAGCGTTTTGGCTTTATATTTTTTCAGCAGGAAACCGTTGACAAGCGAGGTGGTAACAATACCTATATACATGGCTAACTGATAGAAAGCCACCATTATAGGTGCGCTGGTGTTGCGCATGATGTAGGCACCGACGAAGATTTCCACAACAGGAAGTACTAATGCATAAAGCATGTTGGTTACCAACAGAATGCGCATGTTATGCTCTTGCTGCTTAAAAAACAAGTATTCTTTTTTTAGTTTGTTCATCTTGGGGTAGGAGTTACTTTAAAGTATTCAATATTTCACGAATGGATAGTTCGGCTCTACAAATCACTTCATCACTGGCACCGTAGTACATCGTTATCTGGTCTCCGTCTATCAAGTGCCCATTGGTGAATATTACATTACCGAAGAAGCCGGTTTGTTCATAACTGGCAATGGGCTCCATGATAGGATCGTTACTTCTGGCAATAACCTTGGAAGGATCGTTCAGGTCGAGTAGTAACGCTCCCAGGCAATAGCGATTGTCTTTATTGGCACCGTGATAAATTTCCAACCAGCCTTGTTCTGTTCTTATGGGAGCAGCACCTGCACCTACTCGTGCACTATCCCACATCCCCGCACGAGTAGTGGCTACACATTTATGATTTCCCCAGTGAAACCTGTCTGGTGATTCTGCCAACCAGATATAGTTTCCGCCAAGCTCCGGACTGCTGGGCCTGTGCAGAGCAAAGTATTTATCACCAATTTTTTCTTCAAACAAAGCACAGTCTTTATTGTGCGGAGGAAAAATCATTCCATGACGTGTATAGTTCTTCCAGTCGTTCGTGTGAATGAGTCCGACCCCTACGGCGACGGATGAAACCTTTGTGTAAGTAAGGTAGAATCCATCTTTGCAAGTGGCTACCCGGCAGTCTTCAATGCCAAATGATTCTAATTCACCTTCTCCGAAGATAGGCGGATATTCCGGTTCATCTTTAAAATGTATGCCATCTTCACTCGAAACGAGTCGCAGATAAGACATGGTTGTCAGGTAATTCTGTCCTTTATAACCAATTACGCGAGGATCTGTTGAATCCAGTTCAGGGTCGTCTTTGGAGAATGAAACAACTTCTATTTTCCCCTCCTTATTATATATAGGAAAACTGATGATGCCTTCTTTCTGTATCGGCCGTTCTGCAACGCGCAAGAGTAACCAGATTTTGCCCTGATATCTAAATACTCCCGGGTTTAGTAGACAAGTTATTTCCATTCCGTCTATTCTGGCTTTTAAATTACGGGGAGTAAGTAGGGGATTCGCTTGAGATCTTTTAGCTATATCCATGGTCATTTGATTTAATTAAAATTCTGATAGCAAATATATGCCGGTACTACACGCCTAGCGTTTACTATGTTCTCAAATAGGTATACATGTGCTCTATAACATATTTTATAAGAAAGTTGTCCGGCCAATCGACAAGAGCTATGGCACTAAATGATAAATAAAATGTTTATTAGTATAATGACTTGATAATCAGTGTTATTAAAAGGTTTATAGATATACTATAGTTTCATAATAGTATGATATCTTTTCTTGTAATTCATTTAATTAAGGTTTTAGATTCTTAAATAGTTTCTTTGATGTGTCTATCTTCTTGCCTCTGTTCGCTTTCTTTTTTTTTCTGATAGATCAGATTTTTTCTGGTTTTCACGATAATGCAATCTCGTAACAATTCCTTAAAACAATTGTAATATGAAAGGCGTTTCTTTGTAAGTACATAAAGTTGAGCCGCATGATAGGGTTATTTAATGATTGCTTCCCACCGATAATGGACGGAGTGTCTCTAACTACGCAAAACTATGCCTATTGGTTACACCAGAAAACGCATAATGTTTGTGTTGTTACTCCGAAATCTCCCGAGGCAAAAGATGAAGGTGAATATCCTGTGTACCGATATTCGTCCATCCCCATACCGATGCGTAAGCCGTATCGGCTTGGCTTTCCCCGTATTGACTGGCCTTTTCATGAACGCATCAATCGTCTTTCGTTCGAGCTGGTGCACGCCCATTGCCCGTTCTCTTCGGGTGCTCTGGCCATGCAGATAGCCTGCACGCAGAAGGTTCCTATTGTAGCTACTTTTCATTCCAAATACAGAGCCGACTTTGAGCGGGCCATATCGAGCAAGCTTTTGGTAGACATACTTATGAAGAAAGTAATACGCTTTTATGAAGCGGCCGATGAGGTCTGGATTCCTCAGGCGGCGGTCGAAGAAACTTTAAGAGAATATGGATACAAAGGAAAGGTAGAAGTCGTTGACAACGGCAATGATTTTGTGGTGGGCGATTCTTTTCCTGCTTTACGCACCCGGAAACGGGAGCAGTTAGGCCTCCGTAGGCATGAACTCATGCTCCTGTTTGTCGGGCAGCACATCTGGGAGAAAAACCTGGATTTCCTTCTTCATGCCTTGTCCCTCGTTAAGGATCTGCCCTTTAAAATGTTTTTTGTCGGCTCCGGATATGCTTCCGAAGAGTTGAAGCGAATGGCTGCAACACTTTCTCTGTCGGATAAGGTTGTTTTTGTGGGTAGTATCATTCAGCGCGATGCATTGAAAGAATATTATGCTGCGGCCGACTTGTTCCTCTTTCCTTCTCTATACGATAATGCTCCTTTGGTAGTAAGGGAAGCGGCGGCAATGCATACCCCTTCTGTATTAATTAAAGGCTCCACTTCCGCAGAGATTGTATCCGATTCTTATAATGGCTTTCTGAGCGAAAATACGGTAGACGATTTTGCCGCACGTTTAAGAACTCTGTTTGCCGCTCCTCAATTGATTAAACAAGCCGGCGAACAGGCTGCGACAAGCATTGTGCGCTCTTGGGAAGATGTGGCCGGGGAAGTGTACGATCGGTACACCTCGTTGATGAACCGAACCGTGAAAAAATAAACTCACTTGCCTGTATGAGTAGTGAAATTAAGACATTTAAAAGAATCTATATAGTACTTCCGGTCATCATCGGTTTGTCTGTGGTGGGGTGGCTGTTTTATCGAGAGTTCAATTCCACCCTTTTTGCTGAGATTCATTTTTCGATGCAGCTGTTAGCCGGCATATTGCTGGCTTTTCTGTTTATGTTTGGGCGCGATGGCGGCTTGATATGGCGCTTTAGACTGATAAGCGATCGCTCGCTGACGTGGCGACAGGCCTTTAACGTAAACATGCTCTGTGAGTTTACTTCGGCCGTAACCCCCTCGTCGGTAGGCGGCAGCAGCCTGATTATATTCTTTTTGAACAAAGAAGGCATCAATGCCGGGCGAAGTTCTGCACTAATGATGTCCTGCCTCTTTTTAGATGAGTTGTTTCTCGTACTGGCCTGCCCTGTGGCGTTCTTACTCTTTTCTTTCAACGAGCTTTTTGGCAGCACAACGCTCTTTACCTCCGGCATCAAACTGCTCTTTTTTGCTCTGTACGTGGCTATTGCTTTTTGGACACTACTGCTTTACTTCGCACTTTTTAAACGTCCGGAGTATGTGAAGAAGATATTGCTTGCTGTGTTTCGTCTGCCCCTGATCAGGCGTTGGCGGAAATCGGTAGAGACTTTGGCCGAAAACATGGTGCACAGCTCGGGAGAGATGAGCCGCAAACCTTTTCTGTTCTGGTTGAAAGCATTTACAGCCACTTGCCTCTCGTGGATATCGCGCTATCTGGTGGTCAATGCACTTCTGTTTGCCTTCGTCATGCGCGGAGATCATCTGCTGGCCTTTGCCCGGCAACTGATTCTGTGGGTTGTAATGACCATTAGTCCCACTCCCGGAGGTAGCGGAGTGAGCGAATACATCTTTCAGGTTTTCTATGCCGATTTCTTCTCCGTAGCAGGCATGGCTTTGGTGGTTGCTTTTGTGTGGAGAGTAATTACCTATTATATGTATCTCATCATAGGGGCTGTGCTCATTCCCGGTTGGATAAAAAAGATAAAGAATTAAAACTGTTGTAACAGTGTCGTAAGCATTTTGTAAAGTTGTCGCTTTATATTTGTAGCCATAAAAACAGAACTCCGTATGAAAACAGTTGAATTGAGTCAGAAAAATAATTTTGCTCTTATCGGTACCTTGATGGTTGCTGTGGCCCTTGTCTTTTTGCTCTATATGGGAACATCTCTTTACTATTCGGGCAAAAGGTTTCAGGAACAAACGCAGTCCGTTCAGCTTGTTTGCAAATAATTTCATTGAAATGCTTTCCGCCTAAGTCCCCATTTGTGCTTTGTTCGTTTTTCGCATAAAACAAATTAGCATCTGTTTCTCCCCGTCATTCTGTCAGTTTTGTTCTGCCAACGGCTTGCTTTCGCTGTTTGGCATACTTTTCGCATACTCTATTACGTTCGCCATTGGTGCGGCACAATTATAAACATAATAAGTGTAACATAAAACAAAAGAACTATGAACATTAAACCATTAGCAGACAGAGTGCTGATACTCCCTGCACCTGCAGAAGAAAAAACAATCGGTGGTATCATTATTCCTGATACGGCAAAAGAAAAACCTTTGAAGGGTGAAGTTGTGGCGGTAGGTCACGGAACAAAAGACGAAGAAATGGTATTGAAGGTGGGCAACACGGTTTTATACGGTAAGTATGCTGGTACGGAGCTGGAAGTTGAAGGCGGCAAATACCTCATTATGCGTCAAAGCGATGTTCTCGCTATTTTGGGTTAATTCAAATAGAAAATCGTAAACAAATAAAATTGTAAAGACATTATGGCAAAAGAAATATTATTCAATATCGATGCCCGCGACCAATTAAAAAAAGGGGTTGACGAGCTTGCAAATGCAGTAAAAGTAACACTCGGCCCTAAAGGTCGTAATGTAATTCTTGAAAAAAAGTTCGGTGCTCCTCAGATTACAAAAGACGGTGTGACGGTTGCTAAGGAAATTGAGTTGTCTGATCCTTTCCGGAATACCGGTGCTCAGTTGGTAAAAGAAGTTGCTTCTAAAACCGGCGATGACGCAGGAGACGGTACTACTACTGCTACTGTTTTGGCTCAGTCTATTGTGGCTGAAGGGTTGAAGAATGTAACTGCCGGTGCCAATCCGATGGATTTGAAACGTGGTATAGATAAAGCTGTTGCCAAAGTTGTTGAATCTATTAAAGCTCAATCGGAGAAAGTAGGCGACAACTATGAAAAGATAGAGCAAGTAGCCACTGTTTCTGCCAACAACGAACCTACTATTGGCAAACTGATTGCCGATGCTATGCGTAAGGTTTCTAAAGATGGCGTAATTACCATTGAAGAAGCCAAGGGAACTGAAACAACTATCGGTTTGGTAGAAGGTATGCAGTTCGATCGCGGATACCTTTCTGCTTATTTCGTTACCAACACAGAGAAGATGGAATGCGAAATGGAGAAACCATATATCCTTATTTATGATAAGAAGATTTCTAATCTGAAAGACATGCTTCCTATTCTGGAACCAGCCGTACAAACCGGTCGTCCGTTGCTTATCATCGCTGAAGATGTAGATAGCGAGGCTTTGACCACATTGGTTGTTAACCGCTTGCGTTCTCAGTTGAAGATTTGTGCTGTAAAGGCTCCTGGCTTTGGCGATCGCAGAAAAGAAATGCTCGAAGATATTGCCGTTCTTACAGGCGGTTTGGTTATCAGCGAAGAGAAAGGTTTGAAACTGGAACAAGCTACCCTTGAGATGCTTGGTACTTGTGATAAAGTAACAATCTCTAAAGATAACACTACCATCGTAAACGGTGCCGGTGCAAAAGAAAATATTGAAACACGTATTGGTCAGATCAAATCTCAGATAAAGAGTACTACTTCTGATTACGATCGTGAAAAACTTCAGGAACGTTTGGCTAAGCTGTCAGGTGGTGTAGCTGTACTTTATGTAGGCGCTGCTTCTGAAGTTGAAATGAAAGAGAAGAAAGATCGCGTAGACGATGCTCTTTGCGCAACTCGTGCCGCTATCGAAGAAGGTATTGTACCGGGCGGTGGTGTAGCTTACATCCGTGCTATCGAATGTCTGGAAGGCCTGAAAGGCGATAACGTCGACGAAACAACAGGTATTGAAATCATCAAGCGTGCCATTGAAGAACCTCTTCGTCAGATTGTGTTCAATGCTGGTAAAGAAGGTGCAGTAGTGGTACAAAAAGTACGCGAAGGCAAAGGTGACTTCGGATACAATGCCCGCACAGATGTATACGAAAACATGCATGCTGCCGGTGTAGTAGATCCTGCTAAAGTAACTCGTGTTGCTTTGGAAAATGCAGCCTCTATTGCAGGTATGTTCCTAACTACAGAATGTGTAGTGGTAGAAAAGAAGGAAGACAAACCCGAAATGCCAATGGGTGCTCCTGGTATGGGCGGTATGGGCGGAATGATGTAATTCATCTCTCTCATACTCATAGAATTAGAGAAGGCTGCTTCCCCATTAATCGGGAAGCAGCCTTTTTCTATTGAAGAGAGTCTATTGCGCTGTAATAGCTAGTATCTTAAATACTTTAGCGGGTATATAATCTCTGTTAAAATAGGGTTATGAAATCTCTTTTTCTTTCTTTTGTAATAACCTTTTTGTTGTTTTATTGTTATCTTTATAAGTAATAGCAAAGGCGTAAGTGTTTAACCCTTAATTAAATAAGAAGTCAAATGGATAAGAAAGAAATTGGCTGCAATGCAGGAAAGATTTGGCAATTGCTAAGCAATAATGCTAATTGGAGCTACGATGAATTGAAAAAGAAATCCGGGCTCAAAGATAAAGAATTGGGTGCTGCTCTTGGCTGGCTGGCCAGAGAGAATAAAATTGAATTTGAAAAAGAAGGGGACGAATTATATATTTATTTATGTGTAAATATCTATATAGGCTGATTGCGTATTAGCATAAATGCTCATGCAACACCCCGAAAAACTTTAGTAAGAAGTCTTTCGGGGTGTTGCATTTATTGAAAGTTGGTTATTCACCTCCTTTCTTCTTTTTCCCATTCTGCATTTCAATAATGAAAGCAATAATTAATCCTGCTCCGCCAAATAGCATTACACATGAACCATATACCACACCGGAAATCTGACGAATATCCCAGTTGCTCGATCCCTGACCGGTACCGTAATAGGGGAAGTAATTGATGCAAATAAGAAAACCGACAAGAAGGCCCAATCCTACACCCATCAACAAACATCCGGCTTTTAATCCGCCAAAGGAGAAATGGGTTTGTGTATAACTTGGCAGAGACAATTTATCAAAAGAAAGAGTTCCTGAGATTTTTTCGCTTAGCTTTTCGATCATGGCCAAGCGTTCGCGCTTGCATACAAAGAGTTCAAACAGTTTGTAAATGCCTAAGGTAACAATGCCCACAATAAGAGGGGCCATAATAAAATCCATCATAATTGTAATGTGTTAAAGTGAATACTTTTATTCTTTGCACAGTTTGACGCAAAAGAATTGAAAAGGTTACAAGCTTTATCTATAAAATTATAGTTATCATTGTATTCTCTATTGTATGAGATTCATGGTTTTAAGTTGTAACCTTTTCCGGAGACTTGCGTCTAAGGGAGTACATTCATAAGTATGCATGGAAGCGAAAGAGGAAAGACAATACATTCAACGGATACTTGATGGGGAAACAGAACTTTATGCGGTTCTTCTCGATCGTTATAGCCGTTCCATTTATTTGCTTATCGTGCAGATGGTTTCGCACCCGGAGGATGCGGAAGAGCTGGTACAGGATACTTTTTTGAAGGCATTTCGTAGTTTAGGGCGTTATAAGGGAGAGAGCCGTTTTTCTACCTGGCTATACAGAATTGCTTATAATGTGACTATCTCTTTTATACGGAAGAAGCGGCAGGAGTTCTTATATATAGAGGAGAATACGATAAATAATGTGCCGGATGAAAAAGCAGACGAAGTTCTTTGTCCCACGGATGACGAGGAGCGTATCACTGCTTTGGTTCAGGCTATTGAATTATTGAATGCCGAGGAAAAGGCTGTGATTACGCTTTTCTATTATGAAGAAAAGTCGATAGAAGAGGTGGGGGAGGTGCTTAATCTGACGGTCTCTAACGTAAAAGTCCGCCTGCATCGTATCCGTAAGAAGTTGTATTTGCTAATGAGTAAAAAGGATGATCCTTATAGATAGAAAGGAGAATAATATGGAAACAAATAAAAAGACAAATAGTGCACTCAGGCAAGCTCTTGATAGCAGGCATAAGAGTGGTCTGCCCTCTAACTTCACTTTTCGTATGATGGAGCAGGTGCATATTGAGGCTCAGAGACAACGTAAACGCAGGGCGTTGATTAGCTCGATTTCGTTAATCAGTGCTTCTTTGTTATTGGTTGGTCTGGCTGTCTATGCATTGGTTTTCCGCATGAATATTAAGTGGAGTGACCTTATGCCTCATGTCAATGCTTCGTCGTCTATGATAGAATTTTATGTCTATATTGCCGTACTGGTATTGGCACTGCTTGGATTAGATCATCTACTGAGAGCTCTCGGAAGGAAAAGGGGACTTTGAGTTGAACCGATAGATCTATCGGTTTATCTTTATTTATATTTTACAATCCTATTTGTTATTCAGATAGGATTTTTTTATTGAAATTACTCATTTGTTATCATCCGATGGCTTATTTATGTTTTAGTTTAATCGTTTTTTTGCAGATAAATCTCTTACTTTGCACCCTGAATTAAAAGAAGAAAGATATGAGAAGTTTTGCATCTGATAATAATTCCGGAGTGCATCCTTTAGTGATGGAAGCGTTGAGCCGGGCTAATGACAACCATGCGTTAGGCTATGGCGATGATCGCTGGACGGAAGAGGCCGTGGCGAAGATAAAAGAAACATTCACTCCCGATTGCGAACCTTTGTTTGTGTTTAATGGTACCGGGAGCAACATTGTGGCACTTCAATTAATGGTGCGTTCTTATCATTCCATTATATGTGCCGAAACGGCACATATCTATGTAGACGAATGCGGATCGCCGGTGAAGAGTACCGGAGCACAAATTCGTCCGGTGTTTACTCCTGACGGTAAGCTGACTCCCGAACTGATACAACCTTATCTGCATGGTTTTGGCGATCATCATCATTCACAACCGGGTGCTATTTATTTGTCGCAATGCACCGAGATGGGCACCATTTATACTGTTGATGAATTGAAAGCTATTACTACTCTGGCCCACCAATACGGCATGCGTGTGCACATGGACGGAGCGAGAATAGCCAATGCTTGTGCCACTTTGAATGTGTCTTTGCGTGCTTTGACAGTAGATTGCGGCATTGATGTACTTAGCTTTGGAGGAACGAAAAACGGTTTGATGATGGGAGAGTGTGTAATTGTGTTCGACCCGTCATTGAAGGCTGAGGCTCGTTTCATTCGTAAACAATCGGCACAACTGGCCTCTAAGATGCGTTATCTGTCTTGTCAGTTCACCGCTTACCTTACCAATGATCTTTGGTTGAAGAATGCGGCTCGTGCTAATGCTATGGCAAAGAGATTATATGAAGATTTGAAAACCGTTCCCGGTGTTTGTTTTACGCAGAAAGCCGAGAGTAACCAATTATTTCTTTCCATGCCCCGTGAGGTGATAGATAAGTTGCTTCAATCTTATTTCTTCTATTTTTGGAATGAAGAGGCTAATGAAGTTCGCCTAGTAACCTCTTTTGATACAACCGATGAAGATATTGACCGGTTTATGGAAATACTACACTCGTAGTTTCTCAATTTGTTAAATAAGTAAGGTTCGGACTTTCACAAGCCCGAACCTTCTCCATTATAACTATATTTCTTGGGGGTGAAATATAGTTTGTTCGCTATAATTTTATTGTAATCCTATAGCCTCCTTCAGGGGAACGAATGAATATCCTTTTTTCTGGAGGGAGTTAATCATCTTCTCCATATAACTGGCGTAGAACTTATCGATTCGTTTATCATCCGTACCGAAATGGATAAGTATAATATGTCCGTTCAGTCCTTCTTTAGCTTCCACAGTCATTATTTTTTTATAAATTTCTTTGCTGCTCCGGTAATTCTTCATATCCGGTGTGGTGTAATCTGCATTAGTCATGGTTCCCGGGGTAAAGTTAATCAGTTGCAATCCCAGGCTTTTGGTCCATGAAGCTATTTGTGCATTATAATATTCGTATGGTGGAATGAAATAGGGCGCATCGGTATATTTTATTCCGGCTTCGTTCATCTGTCGGTAGTTAGCTTGCAGGTCTTTTTCGAACTCTTCACGGGTAATGAGAGTAGAATCTCTTTTCTCCCACGAACAATAGAGCGGGTGAGCGTAGCTATGTGCTCCCACGTAGTGACCATCAGCCTTTAATCGGCTAATAACGTTAGGGAATAATTTGTAAAAGTCTCCGGTAAAAAAGAAAGCCCCTTTGATTCTATGCTTCTTCAGCGTTTTTATGATAGTCTCCGCACCATCTGCTTTATCGGCTGCAGTGAACACAAGTGTAATCTGTTTCTTTGAAGGGTCTGTACGTATTATACCGCCGTTACTATAAATATTCCGGTCGGTAGATTGAATGCCATCCGCCGTCATCCCTTCTTTCTGGAGAGAAGAAAGATAATAGGTCAGACTGGCAGTGCCGTCCATTGTCGGTTCATTGGTCGAATAATCATGAATATCGTCATGGTACACCATCCTTCCGGGTTGAAAACGTGCGTAGTCTTCGCCTCCTTCCATGTGCACACCACTCAGACTCTCGAAGATACTCGAATAAACGGGGCCGTCTACCAGTCCGCCGGTAGTGTTCCCCATGCCCGCATTGAGTATTGAAGAGTGAGGTTGGGAAGGATAATCTCCCCAGAGTGGAAGCTCCACTATCATACTGGTTCCCCAGGGATTACAACCAAACAGCCAGTCGAGCAGTGAGGTTTCCATTTCCTGATAAGTTTTATCTCCGGTTATTTCTCTGTATAAGCGGCATTGGGTAAGCATGGCCACGGTCAGGTTGTTTGAACACCAGATAGAAGGGATGCCATATAGAAACGGACTTTCAATTGCTTTTTCGTACACACGGCTGATGCCGGCACGCATGTTGCGGATAAATTCCTTACTGATGCGTTCATTGTTAACCTTTGCCAGCCGGTAGTGTCCCATATTCATAAACGGATACCATTGATAGTGGCGTGCACTGTCGGCTCCCATCCAGGGAGTTACTGGTTCTCTACGTCCGTATTCGATGGCTTGGGCCATGTATTTTCCGTCTCCTGTAGAACGATAGAGTTCGGTAGCAGCAAGCTCCATATCGTCTGTCCAGTTATCTTCTTCATATATATAAGGTGAAACGACAGAGGCCGTTTGGCAAGCTCCGGGTTGGTCTATTCCCTGTTGGTAGGCATCATTGGCTTTAGCTGCTATTTTGGCAGAAAAGGCGGGATAATATTTTTTCAGAATATCTGCTCCCAGGGCAAAACAAGAAGCAAATTTGCCTGCTGTGCTGGCTACGCCGGTGGTGGCGTTCATAAATTTGCCTCGCACCTGCTTTTCTCCGCTACAAAAGTAAACCGGACGCCCGTTGCCCGGTCCGTATCCATAATCTACTTTGTCTTTATTCGGTAGTCGCATTCCGGCATGGTCACGGTCGTCTGCTATCTGATTATACAATTCACCTTTGACCGGGTTCATCCGATCGAGCCAGTCGAGTCCCCATTTTATTTCATCCACGATGTCGGGGATGCCGTTTGTTCCGGAAAGTCCGGCAGCATCGTATGCATCAGCGAACGATTCCGGATTTTGTTGATAGGCAAACATCATTTGATAAATGGCATTAGCCGAGGTGGTGGTATATTGTAAATAGTCCGTAGCATCATGCCAGCCTCCGCGAACGTCTATGTGCTGGCCGTTTTTGGTAGGGTGGTAAACAATATAGCCATCATGCACATGGCAGCTGTCTCTTAGAAATGGATTATAGCCGCACCTTTGCTGACGCATGTAGTTCAGCAAGAAGTCGGCTGTCCCGTCGTACACCTGATTACCGATAGGAAAACGGGGGGATTTTGCTTTATCGGCTCTTAGGTAATACGTTCCGGGTTGATTAAAGTCGCTAAAATCCAATCGGTACGTGCTCTCCATCCGTCCTATTCTGCCCGTTGCTTTGGGGGAAGCAAAAGTGCAGGCTGTTTTTCCGGTGAATGCATCAACTAAGGCGTACTCTTTTACGTCTGTTACACTTTCACTCATAAAAACAGCAACCTTTTTAGATTGAGGCAAGTATCCGAGTTGGTTAATTCTTATCCACTCGCCTGCTTTAGCGCCTAATGCTATGGCAGAGAGTGCTACTATGAGTAGCCAACGATTACATTTCATATAGCTTGATGTTTTAAGGTTGGTACTTGTGTTAAATCGATGTGCAAATAAAGCTGTTTAAATTAACTTTAAGAATAGTCAGGGCTTATAATTAAGTGACGTTATATGTCGTTTACTTATTTTTAGAATTAGCCAAAGATGAGAATCTCTTTTTATGTTAATATTTATGAATATTGCAAAAGATGCTGTTTTGTGACTTTTGAGTAGAGTTTAAAGAAAACCCGTTCCCTTTGCAAAGAAAACCAACTTTCTATATAAAGGGAACGGGTTTTCTTTGCAAAGGGAATTCGTCCGGTTTATAAGGCAGGGAAACTGTAAATAAATAAAAAAAACGTTCACCTCTATTTGGATGAGGGAACGCTTTTATTACTTTATTTTACGGTTGGCCTATTTTCTGTAATAAGCTAAATCATCTTTGTCGAACTTATGGATAAAGAGCGCATGTTTTTCTATCTCTACTTCGGCATAACGGACATAAACTTGAGCCGATTCTGCAAAAATATCATTTTTAGATGCATCTTGAATCATAAGATGCCCCATGATGAGATGTGCAGCCATCTCTACTAAACGGCGGGCACAGAAGTCCAACAATTCCTGATCCTTGGTTTCAACGATTTGTGTTACGGAAGTCTCATATTTGTTGGCCATTTCTTTCAGGCGATTTTTGAGACCTTCAAATTCAGGGGCTACGGGCATTGTTTCGTATTCGCGGATGCGAGTTGTGTAGGCACCGTTAGTAACATAGCGTATGGCTGCAACTACTTGCAATTGTGTAGTACCTTCATAAATAGAGGTGATGCGAGAGTCGCGGTAAATGCGTTCGCAGGCATAATCTTTCATAAATCCAGATCCACCGTGAATCTGAATGCAATCGTAGGCATTCTGGTTGGCAAATTCACTTCCCATTCCTTTAACCAAAGGTGTAAAGCTATCGGCCAGCTTAGAGAATGTCTTTTGTTCCAGACGTTCTTCAGGGGTTAGTTTACGCTCTTTGGAGATATCATCCAATGCTTTGTACACATCGACAAAACGAGCTGTTTCGTATAATAATGTGCGTGAAGCATCCAACTTGGCTTTCATTAATGAAAGTATTTCGGCAACGGCCGGAAACTCGATGATGGCTTTACCGAACTGTTTGCGATCTTGTGCATAAGCCAAAGCTTCATTATAAGCTGCATGAGATAAACCGACAGATTGAGCAGCAATACCCAGACGGGCTCCGTTCATCAATGCCATAACGTATTTAATAAGCCCGAGTTTTCGATCACCACAAAGTTCTGCTTTTGCGTTCTTATAAACTAACTCGCAAGTAGGAGAACCTTTGATTCCCATTTTGTTTTCTATGCGGCGAACATTGACGCCTCCGTTACGCTTATCATAAATAAACATGGATAGTCCGCGACCGTCGTGCGTGCCTTCTTCAGAACGGGCCAGTACCAGGTGAATATCGGCATCCCCGTTGGTGATGAAGCGTTTCACGCCATTCAGATACCAACATTCATCTTTTTCGCTGTAGGTCGCTTTTAGCATAACCGACTGAAGATCGGAACCCGCATCAGGTTCTGTGAGGTCCATAGACATGGTGTCTCCTTGACAAACACGAGTGATGTAACGTTTCTTTTGATCTTCGTTGGCAAATTCATAAATAGTTTCGGCGCAATCCTGAAGTCCCCAAAGGTTCTCAAAGCCGGCATCACTGCGACTCACGATGTCAGCAGCCATAATGTAAGGAACTACGGGGAAGTTTAGTCCGCCAAAACGACGGGGCATAGCCATACCCATCAATCCGGCTTTGCGGCAAGCTTCCAAATTGTCTGTGGTTCCGTTGGCATAGGTCACTCTTCCGTTAGCCACTGTTGGCCCCTCATGGTCTACATCTTCGGCATTGGGAGCAACGATATCTCCACAAATTTCACCTACAATTTCCAGTATTTGGTCATAGCTGTCCATTGCATCTTCAAAATCTATCGGAGCATATTCATAATTTTCTTTATCGGTGTAGCTTCTCTCTTTGAGTTCTACAATTCTTTTCATTAACGGATGATTCAGGTGATGTCTGAGTTCCGGCGTATCATTATAAAAGTTAGCCATTTGGTTATTTTGAATTTTGTTTATAGAACTTAATCATCTTAGGTATAACCTCTTCTACAGTACCATTAATCACATAGTCGGCTATGGCATTGATGGGTGCATCGGGGTCATTATTGATAGAGATAATCATAGAGCTTTCCTGCATTCCGGCAATGTGTTGTATCTGTCCGGAGATGCCACAAGCAATATAGAGTTTAGGACGAACAGTAACACCTGTTTGTCCTATTTGGCGATCATGTTCTGCAAAACCGGCATCCACAGCGGCACGACTGGCACCAACTTCAGCATTAATGGTTTTTGCCAAGTCGAAGAGCAGATTAAAGTTATCTTTGGAACCTACTCCGTAACCGCCTGAGATAATAATAGGTGATCCTTTCAGATTATTTTTCGCTTTTTCAATGTGTCGTTCTATCACTTCAATCACGTAGTCGGTATCGGCAACATATTTTTTCACATCGTGGTTGATGACTTCACCCTTATAATTTGGGTCAAGAATTTGTTTTTTCATTACACCTTCCCGTACTGTAGCCATTTGAGGGCGGTGTTCGGGATTAACGATGGTGGCTACAATGTTTCCACCAAAAGCGGGGCGAATTTGGTACAAAAGGTTTTTGTAGGTTTTGCTTTCCTTCTTATCTTCATGGTCACCAATTTCCAGTGCGGTACAGTCGGCTGTTAGTCCGCTGCTAAGAGCAGAAGAAACACGAGGGCCGAGGTCCCGTCCGATAACTGTTGCGCCCATCAGGCAAATCTGAGGTTGCTCTTCTTTAAAGAGGTTGACCAAGATAGAGGTGTGGGGCAGTGAAGTATAAGGATAAAGTCCTTTGGCGTCGAATACATGGAGCTTATCTACTCCATAAGGAAGTATCTGCTTTTCAATGCCTTTCAAACTGCTTCCGGCAACAACGGCTTCGAGTTGGCACTTCAGCTGCTTAGCCAGTGAGCGACCTTTGGTAAGAAGTTCGAGGCTTACGTCCAATATGCTGCCGTCTTCTATTTCACAATATACAAATAAGTTATTCATCTCATTAAAATGATTAGTCGCTTAGCCAATGGTATGGTTAGCTAATAGTTCAACAATAAGGTCCTCTATTTCTCTGTCACCGCTACCAATGGTTTTATTTTCTTTGGCTTGGAACACAATGTTTTGAATAGCTTTTACCTTTGTAGGTGAGCCTGAAAGACCACATTGTGCAAGATCTCCATTTACATCGGCTACACTCCATTCCACCAGGTTCAGATAATCTCTTTTATCATATAACTCTGTATAGTCAAGATTGCCTTGTTGTTTTTCGGTTATTGTTTTAGCATGTTTATACTTCTGCACGAACTTGGCATTTCGTGGACGGCAGGGGGCAGCAGAACCGTTGACCGTGATAACAATGGGTAAAGGCCCTTCAACCGTTTCTACACCTCCGTCAATATGTCGTTTTACTGTAATGCGTCCGTTGGCTACTTTTAGTATTTCTTCAGCGTAAGTAATTTGTGTCATGCCTAATTTTTCAGCTACTTGTGGCCCTACCTGAGCGGTATCACCATCTATGGCCTGGCGGCCTCCGATAATAATGTCGCAGGCGCCAATTTTCTTTATGGCAGTAGCCAAAGCATACGAAGTTGCGAGCGTATCTGCACCGGCAAAAGCACGATCGGTCAATAAATAACCATTATCGACACCCCTGAAAAGTCCTTCACGAATAATCTCAGCAGCACGTCCGGGCCCCATGGTGAGGATAGTAACAGTAGAACCTGGATGGGCATCTTTCAATCGAAGAGCCTGCTCAAGTGCATTAAGATCTTCGGGATTGAATATGGCAGGAAGCGCCGCACGATTAATAGTTCCGTCGGCTTTCATGGCATCTTTCCCAACGTTGCGTGTGTCGGGAACTTGTTTTGCCAATACAACAATTTTCAAACTCATGTTATTAATTTTAGTATTAGTATTTTAGTATTGAATGAATTACCAGCGTGCAAATTTACGCAAACAGTTGATTCTGCAAAGAAATATGCTTTAAAAATGCACAACATTATGATTTTTGAGCAATTGAGGCGCGCATAATAAGGGAAATTTATTCTTTGTTTACTAGATAAAAGGGGGGGATTACCTATCAAAAGATTGAGGCGAATGGTCTTATTTGATAAGTATTGATTTTGATAGGAATTGTTAAAACGTGGCAGTCGTGGTGCTGTCTGATGACTATTATTTAATGATCGTCAAGGGGAAGTGTTTAATGGTTTAGAAATGCTACTATAAATAATTGAAAGATTTTTTGCTTTGTTACGACGATGAAATGAGGCATTTTGTCGATTTAATTTATATTATAATTTAAAAATGATTATATTTGTGAAGTCGATGATTCTGATTATGAAACTACAAAAGCGGCATCTGCTGGAGAATATAATTTATGCAGCTATTTGGCTCATAGCCTTTCTTTTGCCGATAATAGGGAATCATTTTTCTTTTTACTCGGAAAAATGGTATCCTTTTAATTGGAATATGATTTGGGGGCTATGGTTGAGTATTTTGCCTTTTTTCGTCATCTTTATAATCAATAACTATTTCTTGGCTCCTTTTCTATTATTCAGGAAAAAATATATTACTTATACACTATCTGTGATTTGCGTTGTATTAATCATCCTGGGAGTTTATTCATTTGTGCCTCACCATCCCGGCAATTTTCAAGGGGATCGAATGCCGAAAAGAATAGAAAAGCCTTCTTGGCAACGTATGTCTCCTAATGTTTCATCTTCGAAGATAAACGAATTGACTGAAACCTTGGATGATGATATCGAACCTAAAAAGCCCATGGAGGGAAAGCCATTTCCTTTTCCGGGAATAATGATGATGGGACCATTCTATAGTCGTTTTATTATAGCGATCTTAGTTGTTGGTTTCAATATAGCCATTAAACTGCTGTTCAAGTCTTTGCGTGACGAGGAAACAATGAAGGAATTGGAACGCCATAATTTACAATCGGAGTTAGAATATCTGAAATATCAGATAAATCCTCATTTCTTCATGAATACGCTGAATAATATTCATGCATTAGTGGATATAGATGCCGAAAAAGCGAAGAAAACTATTGTAGAGTTGTCGAAAATGATGCGCTACGTTCTTTATGAATCTAGTAATAAAACAATCTTATTATCCAGAGAAATCCGTTTTTTGAATAATTATATAGGTTTAATGAGACTTAGGTATACCGAGAAAGTAAACATTGAAGTGACGATGCCTACCTATTTTCCTGAAGTTCAGATTCCTCCGCTACTTTTCATTTCTTTTGTTGAAAATGCTTTTAAGCATGGAGTCAGTTATCAAACGGATTCTTTTATTCATGTTCACATGAGATTGGAGGGTGAACAGCTACTGTTTCAGTGTTCAAACAGTAATTGGAAGAAACAAGACGAGCAGCATCGTGGCATAGGATTAGAAAACATAAGAAAGCGCTTGAAACTCTTGTTTGGTGATGATTATATGCTTTCGATAGATGAGGTTGCTGAAAGTTTTAATGTATTGTTAATAATTCCGATTGTATATGATTAAATGTATTACTATTGACGATGAACCCCTGGCGCTTGCGCAGTTAACGGTATATATCTCCAGAGTGCCATTTTTGCAACACATAAAGGCTTGCCAGGATGCTTTTGAAGCATTACAATTATTGTCTGAAGAAGAGGTTGATTTAATATTTGTGGATATAAATATGCCCGATCTCAATGGGATGGATTTTGTCCGTTCGCTTGTGATGCGTCCTCTTATCATATTCACAACAGCTTACTCTGAATATGCGGTTGAGGGTTTTAAAGTTGATGCAGTAGACTATTTGCTTAAGCCTTTTAGTTTTCAAGACTTTTTAAAAGCAGCGGATAAAGCCCGGAAACAATTGGAATATCGTTCTACCTGGAGTGGAGAGAATGAAGCGAATATCGTTAATGACGGGTCGCTATTTGTAAAGTCAGATTATAAAGTGGTACGCATTAATATCAATGAGATAAAATATGTGGAGTGTATGAGTGAGTATGTGCGCATTTTCACTGAAGGTGAGGAGAAACCCATCATGACTTTATTGAGCATGAGAAAATTAGAGGAACGCCTGCCTACCAATCAATTTATGCGTGTTCATCGATCTTATATTGTAAATTTGCAGAAGATAGTTGAGATTTCCAGGTTAAGAATTATTTTTGATGGAAACACCTATATTCCGATAGGAGAGAATTATAAGGAGAAATTTACAGAATACATCAATAAGATGTGTTTGGGAAAGTAGTTAAATCCATACTAATAGTCATTTTTTATAATGACTATTAGTATGAGAATCATATTATTTAAGATCCAATTTCTTTGCTATCTCTTTTGGCAGAGCATTTTTATTAATTAAAATATTCATGGTCTTGTATTCAACAAAAGTTTTAGAAGCATACCATGTCCCTTTATATTTGTTATTGGTACCCCAAGAGTTTTTAACCATATAATATTCTTTTCCCGTCTGATCTTTGGCAATGCCATAAATAACCATACCATGATCATCGGTAGTTTCCCAGTTATCAAAAGCTTTTTGACGAATTTCCTGTGTGACCTTTTCTTCCGGAAGTGGTTTTGAGGTCAATTCCTTACGTTTATCAGCAGGAGTTAGGCCTGTCCAGCGGACCATGTCGGAACCGGAAAGATCAGTACGATTCATTTCGGGCATTACTGCAATGCCCTCGCGTGTAAAACCTGATTCACTCACATCGCTTCCCCATGCAATAGTATAACCTTCGTTTATAGCATTGTCAATAACAGCCATGAGTTCGCCCATTGGTAGATTCCATGATTCTGCGTTACGCCAGTTATCCTGAATTTCGAGAGCAAACTTTTTATAGAAAGGATGATGAGTATATGATGTGATAGAAATGTAGTCATCAGGATTCAGTCCTAATGATTGAGCAAAAGTGATGGGGGTATACTCTTTTCCTTTGTAGGTAAATGTTTCGGGATATTTTCCCAGGTATGTGTCATAAATAGAATTGAGACCATTAATCCATACCGGTGTTAGTTTAGTCAGCTTACCTTTGGCTATAGCATTTACATATGCTTCGGCCACAGCATCCAATTCGTTATGTACGGGTAATGTATCGCCATACATGATTCCGTTCATTGCTTCTTGCGGAACTAAACCGTAGTTTTTCATGCAGTACATCACATCATAAAAACTTCCGCCGGGTGAGAAAGAACTATCTCCGTGGAGGCGAACGTAATGTAAAGCACGGTCGGCCATAGTGTGGTGAACGACGAACATCTCAGAAAAATCATATTCACCTTTATCCAAACGTAGTAATTCTGATTCTAAAAAGCCAAGGCCGGAGAAGCTCCAACAAGTGCTCGAACGGTTTTGATTTTTAATGGAAGTAATCGGGTTCTCTTTTACTGTAGTGAATACAAACCCTTCCTCTTTTTTCTCTTTCTCGTCCTGAGCAAAAGCATTAAAGCTTAGCAGCGCTAAGATGGCAGTCAGCAATATTTTTTTCATTCAATTAATATATGATTATTATGCGTCAAAGATACATCATTTATCTCTTAAAAGGCACCTTTTGGTATGAAAAGGAGTTAATCTATTGCAATTTTCCTCTATATGTATGTTCGCTGAAAGAGAGGTTGAAATAAACTGAGACACTTCTTTCGTGTGGCATGTTGTTACTTACTCCTATCTGATCCCCGTATTTTATACCCAAAGAAAGACTGTTCTTATTTCTCAGAGTGATTCCAAGTCCAGTGCTTACAAAATAATTTTGTGATTTGTTTTTTTTAATCAATACATAAGAATCGTTTATACCAGCACCGAGCATAAGTTTTACGGGCCTTTTATAGGGACTTCCCAGTACATAAGCACCTCCGATTTTAAAATCACTCTGATCAGAATAGCTAATAGTGTTTTCTGAGGATTTCATGCGACTCCATTCTATATATTTGTAGTCGGCGGCGAATGTCCACTTAAGTGAAGTATAAGCTATTCCGACTCCATAAAATTGAGGCATATATTGTGTTACGGTATGTGTTGGCTTGTCAATAGTCTGATCCCCCGTGGTACTGCTAACTGCGAGCTTATTGTTTTGCGTTAAAGGTTGAGAATAGCCATAGGTTGCTCCTGCGACAAAAGCACGGTCACGACTTATCGGATATTTATATTGTACTCCTACATCTGCATAGCAGGCATTTTTGTTGGATGTTTGAGTGATGGTAGCACTGCCTTGTGTTTCTGTCTCAGTTATTTTCCCCATAATATAGGAAAGATTAGCTCCTATAGAGAAACGTTTCCCAATCAAAAAAGCATTACTAAAATTCAGTCTGGAAAGTCCGCCTTCACCTTCAAAGTAAGAAGAAATTGTAGAGACATTTGTGCCTTCAATCTGCTGGTCTAGAGTAATGCTATAACCGACACTACTCACTGGTGTTAGTGAAATAGCGCTATACCATCCAGGTAATATACGGTAGCCGACTGCTATATTATTAACATTACCTTCCGTTGAATTATTTGTGATTCCAGATTGGACGTATTTTTTTTGTGCTGCCATTACCCCTACTTCTATGGTGAAATTGAGACTATCTAATTCTGTCAGCGCAGCTGGATTAGCGATGTTTAGGAAGTTGTTTCTGCGAAGTGCAATCCCTACGCCTCCCATACCTGCGTATTGTCCACCGCTTCCTGTTGCCAGTTCGCCAATACCAAACATAGAAGTGGGAGAGTTGGTTGTGTTTTGTGCGATAATTGTGTTTGAAACGCAGATAGCGAGTATAATAATAGTTATCTTTCTCATTGTTCGTTATATATTTTGTATAGCACAGTCAACTTTAAGTTGCTTGTTGGGTGATCAACATCTCCAAGGATTACTCCTTTTAATGTAGTCAAATATGAACTATTGGGAAGCATAAGCATTAGGTTCTGTCTACCAGAACCGAATGTCCCTAAATTATCTTGTAAGTAAGACGTTAGATCGAAGCTATAATAAGTTCCATTCCGTTGACTGTCATCTGATACTAAGCTTCCGTCTTGAACGCTGGTCCCATAAGAATTAGTGATACTACTTTGTAACACATTGTTTTCATTAGCGGTATACATAGTAAGGGCTGAGGGAAGTGGCATTGTTTCACCGTATGTTCCTTGCACCGGATACAAGTAAAGCATAGAATTTTCAATGGTAACAATATCCCCTTGTTCTAGTAGATCATTTAGATGTGGAAATTCTAGCTTTATATACATCCCCGTCATTCCTTGTATGAAGGCCTGATTATTTGTCTTTATTGAAGAAAGCGAATAATCCGCCCCAGGGGTCAATCCAGCTAATGAGCTGTTGCGCCTATCTTGAGCAACTTTATTGAAGTTTAATGTTGTGCTGGGAGTGAATGTTGCGGTCATTTGAACAGCTGTTTCAGTCAGCTTGCTATAGTATAGGGTAATGCAGAGACTGGAATTGCTGACTCCGAAGCCATTGATGCAAGCGTCATTTGTATCTGGTATAAATGCTATGCCTTTTAAATAATTTCTAAAATCATCTTGAGAACTTAGTTTTCTGGAATCGGTCTCCATTAGATTTAGTAATTCTTCTCCAAACTCATCTGGCAACCGTAGTTCTTGTTTTTTTTTGCGAATCGGTTGGTTCTTGAATGTAAGCGTGGCGAATGGCTCTTTTTCATAAGGGATAGAAGAGGTATTATATAGATATCCATACTGGTCTAATTCTACTATTTCTTTTAAACGATGCATGTATATGTGCTGAGTAGTCAGTGTATCGCCTACATAATTTCCTGTTGGAAGAAGAGTGATGGTGATTGAATCAAATCGGTAGGATAATTCTGTATTAAGACTTGCTGAAGGAACGTTATATTCTGCGTAAAAAGAAGATTGAATATCTCCCCACAAGCTGTTACTATAATGTCCTACTTGGCAGATCGTGTCTCCGGAAGTTGCAACAGAATCGGCTAGAATAGTACTAAGTGTTACTGTACAAGTGTCTGTTTGTACATTGTGTAAAGAACTCTCTACCAAGTTGCTGCCTGCAGCTGAATTTTCATCCTGACAAGATGTTATTATAAAAATAAATAAAGATGAAAAGATCCAAATTTTTTGGTTCATTCTATTAAAGGATTGAGGTTTTTGTATAGCAAAAGAAGATATTTACTCACTGTTTACCAAAAACTATCGACAAATTAGCTGTTTTTATCGACCGCATATCATTTATTTGTATTTTGTAGATAGAAATAGACTATTCGTCGATTCTTTTTTTTAACTACTTGTTTCCATCTTACATTTGTCATCCAATAATAACCATTAAAACCGTTTATAAAGATGAATGTAGCTATTTGGAATTCAACCAAAAAAATGATACTTTTTTTGTGCCTTATATGCATGGTCATACCATTTCTCAGTTCATGTACAGACGATAGCGACACTACCGTAGGAGTTTGGTATCGTCGTGCCGATCTTACCGGCCTTCCTAGGACTCAGGCGGCTGCGTTTACCATAGACAATATAGGCTATATCTGCACAGGATATAAAACTGGTTCTGGAACAGAAAAACGACTTAATGATATATGGGCCTATCATATTGATGGTAATTATTGGACTGAGTGTAATAGCATGCCTTCTGAAGCCGGATATCGTAACAGGGCAGCGGGATTCGCTGTGGGAGAAAAAGGATATGTTACAACTGGATATAATAGTAGTAGTGAATATTTAGCAGATACATGGGAATATGATCCTTCTAGTGACTCATGGGCACAGAAAGATGATTTTGTCGGTGGGGCGCGATACGGAGCTCTTGCTTTTTCTATAGGGAATTATGGATATGTGGGGCAGGGTTATAATGATAATTGGTTGAGTGATTATTATCGCTTTAATCCTAATGCGGCTAGCGGATCTCAATGGGAAAAAGTTAACGGATATGGTGGACAAAAAAGAGTGGATGGAACAGCGTTTGTCATAAACGATAAGGCTTATATTTGCTGTGGAACTTCTAACGGTACTTACCCTTCTGATTTTTGGCGTTTCGATCCTTCGGAAACGACTGCTGCTTTACCTATGGGTACATTTACTGCTTTAAGGGACATTGCGGATACAAGTGATGATGATTATGATGATGACTATGCGATTGTTCGTGCTGCTGCTGTTGCTTTCGTTATAGATGGTAAAGGTTATTTAACTACAGGTACAAATGGATCACTTAAAACTGATTATTGGATATATAATCCGGATACAGATTTATGGACTGGAGACAGTGATGATGATTATACTCCTTTTGCACTTCTAAATTCAGGATACCAAGGTTCTTCCCGTAGTGGCGCAGTTTCTTTCTCTACCGGTACGAAAGGATTTGTTCTTGCGGGAAGTACGAGTAGCACTAATTTAGATGATATGTATGAGTTATCTCCATATGAAGATAGAGATGAATAAGAAGTTTTACGTTCTTGTGCTGATCTTTTTGACAATGGTAGGCGTATCTCTGTTTCTGTATACTCATCATCATAAGTCTATTTCTCCATTTCAATTGGAGGTAGTTAAGGTGGATTCAAGTGGATATGGATATAAAATATTGCAGAGGAATAAACTGTTTATCTATCAGCCATTTGTTCCGGCTATTGGGCATAAACAAGCTTTCAGATCAAAAGAAGATGCCTATAAAGTGGGGCAACTTATGGTCAATCGTATGGAGGCCGGAGAATATTTTTCTATTTCAAAGAAGGATATTCATCAATTGCATTTGACTGGTTACCAAGAGTAGATAGAAAGAGCACTAGAATAGGTTTTAAGTAGTCACGTATTTGCTTTAACTACTCATTGGTAGTTTTGGCGGGTGCGTGGCTTTTTATATTCGCTGAAGATTGTTTTTCTGGATCAGATAATATACTTGGGAATTTAACAATTCAGGCATAATTGTTATCTTTATGGCGTGAAAAAAAACACCTCAATTGATTCTTCCGAACTTTTATCCTTATTCCTTCCTGAAGGTATATTGGATTATTTTGATATCACTGACTACCATGTCATGGATAGTTGTTATGTTATCTCCCTGTGTGAAAAGAATATAATACCTCCTGAGTATGCTTTCTTATCTTTAGTATCCAAAGGCTTTTATCCGGAAATAACCGTCCAAGACTTTCCTGCCCGGGGTCGTAGTGTCTATTTGAATATCCACCGCCGCCGGTGGGAAGATAAGAGCACAGGTCAAACCTATAGCCGCAACTGGAATACAGTAGCCTCCGGTACTCGCATTACATCTGAGTTCGGAGCTTTTTTAAAAGAATTACCTTGAGTCTCATGAAGTAAGCATCAAAAGCGTAGCTGATTTCTGTTATTTGAAACCTTCTGTATTGACCGACTATTACAAGAATCACCTGAGTGATTTTCACTCTTGGGATCAAAAGACACATGCTCAGGATTACATTATTTTCCCGGAAAATATCGGTAAAAACATGTCTATTGATGAAACGGCACTAAGCAATGGTGAACTAGCTACCAATCTGACCAACAAAGATGTCCATGGTAAAAAAGGCACAATAGCTGCAATCATTAAAGGTACTAGTTCTGAGGCTGTAAACGCTTGTCTGGAGAAGATACCGGAACTGTTGCGGGATAGAGTTGAGAATGTCACTTTAGATATGGCCGGAAGCATGTACAGTATTGCCCGGCATTGCTTTCCAAAAGCCACGCAAATAATCGATCGTTTTCATGTTCAAAAAGAGATGTATGATGCTTTGCAAGATTTGCGGGTGCAATATCGCTGGCAGGCACAGGAAGAGGAAAATCTATTGAAAAAAGAGGCCAAGGAAAAAGCAGAAGAATACGAATCACCCAGGTTTGAGAACAAAGACACTAGAAAACAACTGCTTCTAAGGAGCCGTTATCTATTATTCAAGTCACCAAGCCACTGGACTGATTCACAAAAGATAAGAGCGGAGATACTCTTTAGAGAATATGATGATATCAAGCAACTCTATTATCTGAGTTTACAATTGGGACAGATTTATTCAACAAGCTATGACAAAGATATAGCCAGAGTTAAACTGGCCTTATGGTTTAATAAAGTAGAGCAATGGGAATATCCACAGTTCAACACAGTCATACACACTTTTGAGCGGCATTATGAAAGAATATTAAACTTCTTCAAAGACAGATTAACCAATGCTCAGGCAGAATCATTCAACGCCAAACTCAAAGCCTTTAGAGCAACATTCAGAGGAGTAGATGACATGGAGTTTTTCCTCTTTAGAGTCATGAAATTATATGCCTGAGTTGTTAAAACCCCAAGAATAATGAGTGATCCGTTTTTCAATCGTCTGTACAGACGGTTCAGTTTGAAAATTTGGGAGACTTAGTTAAAATGCTTATTTTGTTGCATGAAAAGAAAAGTGCAATCTTTCTGCTTGAGTGCTTTGGGCACTCTAAGCTTGTTCCTTCTTTCAGGCATATTTGATTATTTTAATCTAGCAGTAATCAGGAAAGCTGTTCTATTCTCTATTTTAGAAGAAAAGCCTGTTGTTCTTAACGAGTATTCACACTTGTCGATTCACTCTAAAGGGTTTTTCTCCGAAAGAGGAGTTCAAGACTTTCCTGTCCGTGGCGAAATCGTTTATTTACGTATCAACGCCGTTGCTGGGAGGATCTCATCGTCGATCAAACTACCGTCGTGATTGGAATTTGGTTGCCACCGGCACTCGCATAACAAGCGAGTTCGGTGTTTTTTTAAGAATTACTTATACCTCTTTATCGCGTGGAGTGCAGTTTTTTATGTATGGATTTAGATGTCACTACTTAGAATATTGTGTAATTTTTCGACAGCTAAATGGACTACTTTACTATAGTTTTGTTCCTGCAATATCTTTCGATGGAGATTAAAATCTGCTTAAGAATTTCAAAAGATATTAATGTTTGCATCTTGAATATATGATTCTGTCTATAAAAAAAGGATGTTGGTCTATTTTATAATATAATATTATAACGTTTATCTATTTTTACTATTACATTTTTCCTAATATATTTATTTTATATATGGGGTCTCTTGTGCTATAAAAATAATGTTTTTTATATCAATTTATAATTATCTTAAATGATTTATTAATTTAATTTGGTTTATTATGAAAAAAACAATTTTCTTATTTCTGTCTTTTGCTATTTTTATTTCATGTAATAATGATAAATTGGCGAGTATGAGTTCTGGAATAAATTCAGAGCAGATGACTTTTAGTTATGAAGGGAAAATCTATTCAAGCAAAGTTGAAGTAAATGAAATTTCTGGATTGACATGGGAAAATGAGGAGGTAAAATCCTTATATGATCAATTGCAGTCTAATTCTAAATTATGTACTTTTATTGATAAAAATGGAAATATCTCTTTTTATGATAAGATAGAAGATGTCATTAATATTAATAATGATAGTGTGTTAGTACCTACATCGATTAGCAGGGCGACTTCTTCTGATGAATATATGGATATATATGTTTATTTGTATGAAGGAATCTATTATAATACTATTTTGCGCACTGTTCATTACATGTTTACACAATCTGTTGTTAATTCTTCTTTTTTCGAAGAATATGAAGAGGGGAATTTTCAGCCACAGGCTTCTTCATATATAATAGAAATAGAGCCGTTAATAGGAGGGAATTGGGATGAGACAATTTCAGCAGTTGTTATCTTTTATGATGAGAAGGACTACCAAGGTTCTACTTTGGTAGTAGAGGTTGCAACAACGGGATATCAACGCCTCTTTCAGAAGAACTTAGCTTTGGTTTCATGGGATAATCGTATATGTGGTTGTAGAATGATGGCAGCAAGAGAACTTTAAAAGAATATTTATTCTGAGGATAGCCTTTCTATAAATTTCGTATAATATATCAATGAGAACAGATGTTGCTAATGATGATAAAATAGAGGTTTTGAAGAATTTGAATTGATTTGAAAAACAAGAAACGAGGTTGCTCTCTTTACATTTGAGGTAGAGTAACCTCGCTCAATTTATGCGATGCGGAAAGGGAGTGATCTTGTTAGCCAGTTCTTTTGTCTTTTCCGCATCGAGCATGTTTTCTACCCAATCGTTGAAAAGAGCTTTTAGTTCGTCAGAGCAGCAGTCGGATGCCTGAGCTTCAGTCATCAGTCTGACAAGACGAGCATGCATCTTTTCGTTAGCAAGTTCCATACCCATACCAAACTCGCAGAAGTCTTCAAACAATAAGTTAGTCCGACTAGGCCCTTTCCGTCTTCGTTTGTTGTATAAGGAGTAGCAGGCACTGACCCCGAGTAGATAGAAGAACATCCCGTAGCGTTGGCTACCATTTCGCGGTCGCTAAACAACTGAGTGATCAGTTTCACGTAAGGAGTTTCACCACAACCTGCACAAGCTCCCGAGAACTCGAATAGCGGAGTAGTAAACTGGTAGGTAGGAGCTGATTTTTCTATCTCTGCCGAAGATATTCGAAAATTACATTTGCTTGGTTATAAAAAGTAATTAGGTTAGAATTATAGGGAAGGCCCTTTGTTATGCAATTCTATTTAAGTCTGTTTACGGGAATTGCCCTTTTTGAAATAGAAGCGGTCGGAATAAGGGAGATATTTTGTTTTTTTGTTCCATAACAATAAGTTGTAATCATTTAGGTGTTAATAAAGGAAGCTTTTGTTTTATATTTGTAGGGCTAAAAACAAAAAAGATTATGAACTTTAATAATTGTACAGGTTTGGTACTTGAAGGAGGAGGAATGCGAGGTGTTTTTACTTGCGGAGTACTGGACTATTTTATGGACCATAATATACGTTTCCCGTATACGATTGGAGTTTCTGCCGGTGCATGCAATGGACTTTCGTACGTATCACGTCAGCGTGGAAGGGCCAAATATAGTAATATCGATTTACTGGATAAATACAATTATATTGGTCTCAGACATCTGCTTAAAAAACGGAATATCATGGATTTCGACTTGTTATTCACTGAATTTCCTGAGCATATTTTACCGTATGACTATGAGGCTTATTTTTCTTCTCCCGAACGTTACGTAATGGTTACTACCAATTGCCTGACCGGAGAAGCAAATTACTTTGAAGAGAAGGAGGATAAAAAGCGGGTGGTAGATATTGCTCGTGCGTCAAGTAGCTTACCTTTTGTTTGCCCTATAGCATATGTAGACGGAATCCCTATGTTAGATGGTGGTATTGTAGACTCTATTCCTTTGCTGCATGCTATTGAAGATGGATTTAGTGAGAATATAGTGGTACTTACGCGTAACCGGGGTTATCGTAAAGAGTTGAAAGACATTAAAGTTCCTTCTTTTTTTTATCATAAATACCCCAAGATACGTGAAGCTCTTAGTCGGCGTTGCTATGCGTACAATAAGCAACTTGAGATGGTTGAACGTATGGAGGACGAAGGCCACATAATTGTTATTCGTCCATTGAAACCGGTACATGTAGATCGGATTGAACGTGATGTGAAGAAGCTTACTGCTTTTTATGAAGAAGGGTATCAATGTGCCGAGAAATTATTTTTAGATAAGAAGTTAATCGGCTAATGTTATAACTGCTAGGAAAACGATAATAATTCGGAGTATTTTGTCTATTGTTGCATATTAATGTGATTTTAATCTTTTATTAATTCTTTTTTTTAGAAGATTATTAATCGTTCAACCTTTAATTTGCAACTGTTACAAAAATAAATCTTTGGAATTATGAAAACTCGGATTCTTTTTGGTTTTTTCTTAGTCTGTTGTATTTGTGCAAGAGCGGATGATTTGAAGTTGTGGTATAGTCAGCCGGCAAAAAAATGGGTTGAAGCATTACCTTTGGGCAATTCCCGCTTGGGAGCTATGGTGTATGGCGATCCGGCCGATGAACAGATACAGCTTAACGAAGAAACTGTGTGGGGCGGTGGCCCCTATCGGAATGATAATCCTAATGCTTACGGGGTACTATCGAAAGTAAGAGAGCTTATTTTTGCAGGTAAAGAGAAGGAAGCGGAGCAATTGTTGGGCAAGAACTTCCTGACCCCACAAAACGGAATGCCTTATCAGACTATTGGAAGTTTGATGTTGCACTTCCCTAAACAGACTGATTATTCAGAATATCGGCGAGAGTTGAATCTGGGGGAAGCAGTGTCTACTGTCCGTTATAAAGTGAATAAAGTGACTTATACCCGTACTCTATTTACTTCGTTTGTAGACAATGCGCTTATTATACGGCTAGAAGCAGATAAACCGGGTTCCATTAATTTTAGTGCCAATTATGTAACCTCTTTTAAAGAATATACAGTGTCCGGAAAGAAAGACCGATTGATTCTTCGCGGTAGAGGTTCGGATCATGAAGGCATTCCCGGAGCAATTCGCTTTGAGAATCAGGCATTGGTCACAACCTCAAAAGGAAAAGTTCATGTTAGTAATGATAAAATAGAAGTAATCGGAGCGGACGTAGCTACTATTTATGTTTCGGCCGCTACTAATTTCGTGAACTATAAAGATGTCTCCGGCCATGAAAGTAAAAGAGTAACAGGGTATATTGATAAGGCGATTAAAAAGCCCTATCAACAAGCGTTAAATGATCATATATCTGCTTATCAAAAGCAATTTAATCGGGTGAAATTAGATTTAGGTACTTCGGAGGCAGCAAATGATGAAACTCCTCTTCGGATAAAGAATTTTAATAAAACGAATGATAACGCTCTTGTTACGCTGATGTTTCAGTTCGGACGTTATCTGCTTATTTCTTCTTCTCAACCCGGCGGACAACCTGCCAATTTACAAGGGATATGGAATAATGAACTTCTGGCTCCTTGGGATGGTAAATATACCATAAATATTAATACTGAAATGAATTATTGGCCTGCAGAGGTTACTAATTTATCGGAAACACATGAGCCTTTATTTGCCATGATTAAGGAACTCTCTGAAACAGGAAGAGGAACCGCACAGACATTGTATCATTGTAAAGGTTGGGTGGTTCATCATAATACCGATATATGGAGAATGACCGGTCCGGTAGATGGGGCAAGTTATGTATGGCCCAACGGTGGTGCCTGGCTGAGTCAACATCTGTGGCAGCATTATCTTTATACGGGGGATGAGGTTTTTTTGAAAGATGCTTATCCTGCATTGAAAGGATGTGCTGACTTTTTTCTTGATTATTTAGTAGAGCATCCTAAATACAAGTGGATGGTGTCTGCGCCTTCCATGTCACCAGAACAAGGACCTCCGGGAAAAGGGAGTATGATTACGGCTGGTTGTACGATGGATAACCAGCTCGTTTTCGATGTGCTAACTAATGCACTTCGTGCTTCAGAGATTCTTAAAATAGGAGATGAGGCTTATAAATTTCGTTTAAAAAAGATGATAGACCGTTTGGCTCCTATGCAAATAGGAAAATACAATCAATTGCAAGAGTGGCTTGAAGATGTAGACGATCCGCACAATGACCATCGTCATGTGTCTCATCTTTACGGTTTGTATCCTAGCAATCAGATTTCACCTTATACGCATCCAAAATTATTTCAAGCTGCCAAGAATTCATTACTTTATCGAGGTGATATGGCTACCGGTTGGTCTATCGGTTGGAAAATTAATTTATGGGCACGTTTGTTAGATGGGAATCATGCTTATAAAATTATTACAAATATGCTTAATCTGGTTGAAGCCGGAAATAACGATGGGCGCACATATCCGAATCTGTTTGATGCTCATCCGCCTTTCCAAATTGATGGGAACTTTGGCTTTACAGCCGGTGTGGCTGAGATGTTATTGCAAAGTCACGACGGTGCGGTACAACTTCTTCCTGCACTCCCCGATATTTGGCAGAAAGGCAAGGTTAGCGGATTAATGGCACGTGGTGCTTTTGAGGTATCTATGGAGTGGAACCATGCAGAATTAACAAAGGCTATAATCCTTTCAAAGATAGGTGGTAATCTACGGATTCGATCTTATGTGCCTTTGACAGGAGAAGGATTAATGGAAGCAAAAGGGGAGAATACAAATCCATTATTTCGAAGAGCAAATATTAAAACGCCACTGGTTTCAAAATCAATTAATTCGCAATATCCTATTCTTTATAAAACTTACGAATATGATATTATGACTGAAGCAGGGAAACGATATGAGTTTGAACGAGGTAAATAAATATACATTATGAGAAAAAATGCAATAGTATTTGCGACAATACTACTATGTATGGCAAAGGGGTATGCTACCGATAAAGTGAATTATCATTATCTCTTCAACCCTATGCAGGGACTGGTAAATAGTGAAGAGCGTGGATTCCGTGAGGAAATTTGCATGAACGGGACATGGAATTTTATGCCGGTTTACAACGTAAAAGCAGCTGATTTTAAGCGGCCTTCCTCTTTCCATTGGGAGGTTGTGCCCATAAAGATTCCTTCTCCATGGAATGTGAACGCTTTTACGGATGGTACCGGTGGTGATTTTGTAGCATATCCCAGCTATCCGAAAAAATGGGAAGAAGCAAGGATTGGTTGGATGCGGAAGGTTGTGAATATTCCTTCCGATTGGAGTGGAAAGCAAATGATACTCCATTTCGAAGCCGTAATGGGTAAGACGCAAGTGTATGTAAACGGAGAAGAAGTAGGGACTAACTTTGAGCTTTTTTTGCCTTTTGAATTTGATGTAACCTCATATTTGAGGCCCGGACAAAGGAATGAAATTTTGGTTGGAGTGGCTAAAGCCAGCCTTTTTGATGATCAGGGCAAATATGGACGACGTACGTATGTGGGTGGCTCCATGTGGGGAATCGATATGGCTGGCATCTGGCAGGATGTTTCTTTATTCGCTTACCCACCTGTTTACGTATCTGGTATGTTTGTTCAGCCGGACGTTAAGAATAAGCAATTAATAATAGAATTGGATATTAGGAATGCGACTTCGCAGAAAAAAACAGTTGATGTTAATGCGGACATTCGTAAATGGTATAATACAGCAGGCCGCTCTGTAAATGAGCTTCCTGTACAACGAGGAGAACTGGCTGCACAATCTGCCTTAAAGTTCAAAACGCTTAAGAAAGTGGAACTTCTTGCAAATGCCGTCACTAAAATTCGGCTCGAGGCCAAGGGGGTAGAAGGATTAGATTATTGGACTCCGGAAATGCCAAATTTATATGGTGCAGTAGTCCGACTGACAGCGGATAAACAAATCATAGATAAGAAGTACGAACGCTTTGGTTGGCGTCAGTTTCGGATTGAAGGTAATCGTCTGTTACTAAATGAACGCCCTATCTTTTTGAAAGGAGATTCGTGGCATTTTATGGGGGTACCACAAATGACGCGTCGTTATGCGTGGGCTTGGTTTAATATGCTGAAAGATGCAAATGCTAATGCTGTCCGGTTACACGCCGAACCTTTTCCCCGATTCTATCTTGATGTGGCTGATGAAATGGGTATTTGTGTATTGGATGAAACAGGAATTTGGTCGAGTGACGGAGGCCCAAAGATTGATAGTGAGGACTATTGGAATAGTTGTGCAGAACATCTTCGTCGTCTGATAAATAGAGATAAGAACCATGCGGCAGTATTTGGATGGAGTGTTTGTAACGAAACCGTTCCGGTAGTTTTACATGTCTTTAAAGCTCCTGAAAGTTTGGTGCAGAAACAAATACAGGAGATTAATCATTGGGTGAGAATTGTGTCGGAGATGGATCCTACGCGTACATGGATTTCGGGTGATGGAGAGACAGACCGTCCGACTGATCTGCCTACTATCGTTGGGCATTACGGAGGTACGGACGGTATGAAACATTGGGCTTCGCAGGGTAAACCTTGGGGAATTGGAGAACAAAGCATGGCTTATTATGGAACCCCGAAGCAGGCGTCCGTTTACAATGGCAATCGTGCGTACGAAAGCATGAAGGGTCGTATGGAGGCCATTGCACTCGAAAGTTATGATTTAATTAAAACACAGCGTGAAAATAATGCTTCGTATAGTAGCATTTTTAATTTGGTGTGGTATGGTTTACAGCCTTTACCTCTGGGACTTTCCGATACAAGCCGAAAGTCGGGATTAGAAGATGGCGTTTTCTTTGATTTTAAGGAAAGTGCACATGGTATGCAACCGGAACGTTTAGGACCTTATACAACGACACTTAATCCGGGATATGATGCATCGTTGCCGCTTTATCGTACGTGGCCGTTATTTGATGCCGTCCGTTGTGCCAATGCTACTCCGATTGCTCCGTATAAGGGGAAGAAAAGCGTTCAAGAGATTGCTCCTTTTGAACAAGTGATTCCCGCTGATGGGGTGAGGGTTTTTGCGACTGGCTCGGCTCTAAAAGAAGGATTAGAGAATCTTGGCATTAAAGTGGTAACAGATGAAGGTGTAACCTCCCAATCATTATTGATAATAGACGGAAAAAACTTTCCTGACGGAGATAAAAAGCAGTTGGCTATTATTAAAAAAGGGATAGTAATGGGAGCACGAATCGTTGTGCTTAATCTGACGAAAGAGTCATTAGCAGAGGTGAATGAATTATTACCTTATCCCGTTGTTCTGGATGACCGAAAGGCAACATCCTTTATTGTGGCGAAGAATGCATTGGCCTTGCAGGGATTGACAAATGCCGATTTCTACTTCTCTGAATTATTGCCGAGAGGAAAAACTGCCATGTATTATGGAATGAAGGGAGACTTTATTTCCAAAGCTCATATTTTGCTTCGGGCGTGCAATACCGAGTGGCAATGTTGGAATAACCGTCCGGAAACGTCTAAAACAGGGTATGTCTTCCGGAGCGAACATGAAGCTAAAGGAAGTGATGTTGTTCTGGCTTCTCTTCATGATGGTAAAGCGGAATTCATACTTTCTACGTTAGATTTAAGCGATATCAGACAAGAAACGCAATCGGTTCTTAGCCGGTTTTTAATAAATATTGGAGCAGTGGTTTCTAACAATAATCTTACTTCTATGCAGGCGTTAGGCGGTAATGCTGTATTGCATCGTGCGCTTGTGTGCGGTCCGATGACAAATGTTACACAAACAGATTTATCTACTATTCACCCGAAACTGAATATGCAGTTCGGAAATGGAGTTTGGAAAGTGCAGACAGCCAATCCAAATGATCTATTTTCATTTCAGTTTTCTTCTTCCGGTAATAAAGTGGTCTGCATGAGTTATTGGATATACAGTCCTCGTTCATTGAGCAATTTGTTGGCCGAACCGGACATGCCCAATTTGGATATGTTTGTCCGTACGAAAGGACATTTAACCTTGTGGTTAAACGGGCAGCAAGTTACTTCCCGAGAGATTTCTACAGGTAACAATGAAACGAAGATATCTAATCTTATATTGGATAAAGGTTGGAATCATCTGACCATGAAATTAGAGGATAATTCCAATCTGCTAAAAATGAACGTAAGGTTTGAATCTTCCGATAGTGAATATCTTAAAAAGTTGCTTTCATCTGTCGTTAGATAGGAAGAAGATTGACGATTTTTATAAAATGAAATATCATGAGAAATAGAAGTGTTTTAGTATCGTTTTTTTTATTGGTTTCAATAGGTGTGATGTCTCAACCTTCTCATAAACAATATAACTCTTATAAGGGGTTGGTTATGGCTGGTTATCAGGGATGGTTTAATGCTCCAGGTGATGGAGCAGGTAGAGAATGGCATCATTATCCGGGGCGTAATGGTTTCAAGCCAGGGTCGTGCAACATTGATTTATGGCCTGAGGTATCAGAGTATAAAAAAGTGTATAAAACAGCCTTTAAATTTGAGGATGGAACTCCTGCTTATGTGTTCAGTTCGTACGATGAATCGACGGTAGATACCCACTTTCGTTGGATGAAAGAATATGGATTAGATGGTGTCTTTATGCAACGTTTCATTGCGGAAATACGAAATAAAAGTGGTAAGAAGCATTTTAATAAGGTGCTTCAATCTGCAATGAAAGCTGCGAACAAGTACGAACGTGCCATTTGTATTATGTATGATTTGAGTGGAATGAATTCGGGTGAAGAACAAATCTTATTAAAGGACATTGACGAGTTGACAAAGCTCCATTCGTTGAAGAATCACGCTCGGAACCCTTCTTATCTGTATCATAATAATAAACCGCTTGTTGTGGTATGGGGCGTTGGCTTCAATGATCATCGACGGTACGGTTTGGATGAAGCTGATAAGATAATCAACGGATTGAAAGAGAGAGGATTTAGTATTATGTTGGGAGTACCGACTCATTGGAGGGAACTTTCCGGTGATACTGAATCTGATCCTAGGCTACACGAGTTGATAAAAAAATGCGATATTGTGATGCCTTGGTTTGTGGGCCGTTATAATGAATCTAATTATGCATCATACAAACAATTGATTCAAGGAGATATTGCTTGGAGCAAGAAAAACGGTACTGACTATGCTCCATTAGTTTTTCCCGGATTTTCATGGAAAAACATGCATGGCGGACGTCAAACTGTACAGATAGCTAGAAATAAAGGCTCTTTTTTCTGGAAGCAACTTTCGGGTGCTATCGGCTTAGGAGCAGAAATGATTTATGTTGCTATGTTTGATGAGATAGATGAGGGTACAGCTGTTTTTAAATGTGCTAAGAAAGTGCCGGTAGGAAAGAGTATATTTGTTCCAATTGAAGATGGAATAAAGAGTGATCATTATCTTTGGCTAATAGGTGAAGCGGGTAAAATGTTGAGAAAAGAAAAACCATTGAGTACTGCAATTCCGGAACGTGCAAATTAATCCTGAATTTACACTATTGGTTTATCTTTATCATATAAAATTGAAATGCGAGGTTGAATTGATCTCGCATTTTTGTGTTTTCCGAAGTGAACAGAATTTGAATTTTGCCTCTAAAATTCATCGTTTAATGAAAATAACGCATGTGTCGTCCTGATCTACTGGTGGTGTAAAATGACAGGGGGATGATTATAGTTTCATATTTATGACATCTGAGAGGGAATGCCTGTACTCGGTACCTAAAGAATTGAGATACTCTTTGCAAAAGTTATCATAAAGATTCTTTGCTAATCCCTTTTTCCCTGATTCACATAATATACTGCATTTTATACATAAGGCTTCTTCATTGATGTAGTCGTGCTGAAAAATCGTATCGGCTATTTTTAGTTTGAAATCATTGCTTGTATTTTCTTTTCTGAGCAAGCTGCAGAGAGTGTCGATTGTCATATTGGAAAAATCACTTTTGAATTTATCAATCCAATCTATTTCGGTATTAGGCAAAAGCGTTCCACGGAGTAGAAGTTCAAGTAATTTATTGAATGCTTCTTCGTCGTATGTGTGATTCTCTTTTATGGTTGTATAATATTGCATAGCCTCTTTGTAGTCACATATAAGGTCTTTCCCGAATTTAATGCTCCAGAAGCTATTTTGATTTATAATCTCAATGTCTCCGATCTTTTCCAGAATAGTTCTTAATTTGCTTAAATAGACATTTCTGTTGTTTTTGGCAGAATCTTCACTCTTGTCATACCATAGGAGTTGAATCATTTTATTCCCTAAAATGCCTTTGGGGTTTTCTTCGGTATACATTATTAGTAATATCAGCAATGATTTTAATGTAGGTGTGAATAATCCGGTTATGTCGTTTCCTTCTCTATCTTTTACCTGAAAACCTCCTAGCAAACAAATGCATTGTTTGGAAAAATCATAATAGCTGGACAGGCATTCTTCTTTAATTTTGTTTTCTATATCATATGCTAGTGAGATATTGACTTCTTGTTCTGTTGGTTTTGATAAACGAACATCTTTTTTTATGGTTTTATTTTTGTAATATAAATAAGAAATAACTGTCAGTAAGGCAATTGCAGCAAAAATTATATACCAAATAAAAGAGTTCTCTGATTCTTCAGTTTGATTTTGCTGCAACAAGTCGTTTACTGAGATTGGAGGATAATTGATGGAATAAATACTAATATCTGAGGTGTTGTCAACTCTTGTTTTATTTATGAGTGCATAAAGTTTTTTTTGTTTCGGTGAATAATAGAGATTCGTGTATAAATATTGCGATTCGAAATTGATATTCATAGGCAAAGACATCGGTTCGAGGCCAATGCTGTCAGGCTTTATTTTCATTAAAACACCTCCACTCTGGGTCGCAAACATGTAGAAACATTTTTTTCTCGGGTCGTAAATCATATTTTCTCCGGAAACAAAATCACCTCCCTGTATATTGGTTGATTCCCATAGCTTGTTAACCTGCCTTGTCAGTAGATTGATGGAGTAAAAATCATAATAGTTTTTAGGCGACAATTCTTGTCTGCCCGATTTGCAACCTCTACCTCCGAATAAATATAAGGTGTTATTGACAATAGCTGAACCAACCGAATATCTGGGAGATATTTCTGTTAGTTGTATCTTCTCGGCTTCTCTGTTGCCATAAGGATATTGTTTGATTAGTTCGTTGTTATATCTGTAGAACCCATATCCTCCGAAAGATACAATGGAGGAGTCGGTCGGACAATAAATAGCGGTATTATTCCAGTAACTGTGCTCTTTTACTGATTTATTGTTGCTACTCCATGATCTATCATTAAAAGAGAAAAAAGAGAAAAGATTTTCATCAATGTTGTATGAAATAAGCTTTTTCTTATCAGGAATATAAATTAGCTGATTGGGTGAATTTACCACGTAGTTACCACTTGTGACGTTAAGACTGTCGGTACGTTGTTTGTTCGTATCAAAAATAAATAGTCTTTTAGAGTCACTGGCCATATAGAAAATACCGGATGAAGAGTTAAAGGCTATAGAGGGACATGCTGAATGCTTCTTGGAATATATTTTTTGCCAGGTGATGTGATCATCAATTAACCAATATGCATTGGTAGCAATGGCCGGTACATGTTGGATGAGGTCATAACAGGACTGTTTATTATGCTTTTCTAATTTCCAGTATCTGATTGTTTTTTTGTTTTTTATTATTTTTATATTCTTTATATTAATGGAAGCTACATCGGAAAGAGTGAAATTCTCAAATGGGCATAAGCCAAAGCACATGCGGACGCTCTTTGATTTGGATATGGGATAACTTATTGGCAGTTTAGTTGCTCCGTATGATAGAATGATTTGATCACTTTTTGAAGAAAACGTCACTCTAACAGGAATCCATTGTTCCCGAGCTATTTCTTTGGGAATAGGGTGGATAGATTCTTTGATGACAAAAGCGGGAAATCTTTTGTCGTTTTCTCCAACAGTATATAAAAGATCTATGTTTTCATTCTTGTCTGTCACGAATCTAAACACATTTCCGAAAACGCAGTCTTTTCGGTTGTATATGTCAAAGGAAATAGTTAGCTCATCGCCTAACTTAATCGGGTTACCATTTTCTAATACGAGGCTGGACATTTCTGATCCTTTAAAAGGATATGACTTGATATATAAACCGTAGTCTAAATTGCTTGAATATAAAGAAGATGATATAAGGAATATTAATATAAATAATGTTTTTCTCATCATAATTATAAGGTTGTCTAATTAGGATATTCAAATTGTGTTAATACTACAAATATAGTGCTAATTTTAAAATAGAAAGTCTTTTTTTGGGAAATTGAGCGTTTAGATGCAGACTAAACATGGCTATTGATAGAAGGCTATTAGAATTAAGTTTATTTTAATGCTATATTAATCATGCTGTTTATCTATTATTAATAGACCGGGATTTACTTTGCCTTCAGAAAAGAGTATTGCTTTTTTTGTATGTAGGATGTTTTAGTTAGATTTATAATATTGAGATTTAGGGGAGCATTATATAGAGATAAGATAAAATAAATGAATTGTAGCATGCACAATAATGATAAAAAACAAACTAAAAATGATGCTGATTATAGGAGCATTTTCATGCTCCTATGCGATGGCGCAGCAACAGAGTAATGTCCTTTCGGCTTCCGCTTCAGCGAATCCAGATGAAATACATTTTGCATTTGACAAGAATCAGGGCACTATGTGGACTCTATCAGTAGGTAAACTGAATCAAGAACAATGGCTGATGTTCACTCTTCAACAGCCGGGTGATATAGAAGAACTTACACTTACGGCACAAGGTATCTCAAAATCGGAATTGCAAACGGCACTTGATGTTTTTGTGACTTATGATCCTATGAATCTTGGTACTCCGGTTGCTTATACGGTTAGTAACAGCAGCAAAGGTTTTAAAATTACGTTTCCCCCTAAATATGGCGCTCACGTTAAGATGGTAATAAAGGCAGGGAAGTTATCTAAACCTTTATTTATAAGGGAAATTTCCGTTTCGCTTGCGGCGCGGGAGTTAAAGGACCGGAAGGGTGCGGTGACTAATAAACGCTATATGGATCCTTCGTTGCCTGTTGAAGAAAGAGTAGAAAGTCTTCTGTCTGTTATGACTCCGGAAGATAAAATGGAATTGATACGTGAAGGTTGGGGTATTCCAGGCATCCCTCATCTTTATGTTCCGCCTATTACTAAAGTAGAAGCCGTACATGGTTTTTCTTACGGCAGTGGAGCAACAATTTTTCCTCAGGCATTGGCTTTGGGAGCTACTTGGGATAAACAGTTGATTGAGGAGGTGGCTATGGTTATTGGTGATGAAACTGTTGCTGCACATACCAAACAAGCGTGGTCGCCTGTGCTTGATGTAGCTCAAGATGCTCGCTGGGGACGTTGCGAAGAGACATTTGGAGAAGATCCGGTATTAGTATCACAAATTGGTGGTGCATGGATTAAGGGTTTTCAATCCAGAGGTTTATTTGCTACTCCCAAACATTTTGCCGGACATGGTGCTCCTTTAGGTGGACGTGACTCTCAGGACATAGGTCTTTCCGAACGTGAAATGCGAGAAGTTCATTTGGTGCCGTTTCGTCACGTTATTCGTAATTACAACTGCCAATCGATAATGATGGCTTATTCTGACTATTTAGGTGTTCCAATTGCCAAAAGTAAAGAACTATTAAAGGGTATTCTTCGCGAAGAGTGGGGCTTTGACGGATTTATAGTTAGTGATTGTGGGGCTATCGGCAACATGACTAGTCGCAAACATTATGTAGCGAAAGATAAAATTGAGGCAGCTAATCTTGCATTAGCTGCCGGTATTGCTACTAATTGTGGCGATACATATAGTGATAAAAGTGTGATTGAAGCTGTCAGAAATGGAAAGATTAACATGAAAGACCTTGATTTTGTCTGCCGTACTATGTTGCGTACCATGTTTCGCAATGAATTGTTTGAGAAAAATCCGTGCCAACCACTTGATTGGAATAAAATTTATCCGGGATGGAACTCTGACAGTCATAAGGAAATGGCTCGTCAAGCGTCTAGGGAGTCTATCGTGATGTTAGAAAATAAAAATGGGTTTCTGCCACTAAATAAGGCAACTAAGACGATTGCGGTGATAGGTCCCGGAGCCGATGATCTTCAGCCAGGTGACTATACTCCGAAATTGCAACCCGGTCAGTTAAAATCTGTTTTGACAGGGATTAAAGGAACGGTAAGCAAAGATACTCATGTCATTTATGAACAAGGTTGCGATTTTACGACTGACAATAGTTCAAATATAGAAAAAGCAGTTACTGCTGCCCGTAGATCGGATGTAGCAGTATTGGTTCTCGGCGATTGTTCTACTAGTGAAGCCATTCAGGGGGTACGCAAAACTTGTGGTGAGAATAACGATCTGGCTACACTAATTTTACCCGGTAAACAGCAAGAACTGCTTGATGCTGTATGTGCCACGGGGACTCCTGTTATCTTAATCCTTCAGGTAGGCCGTCCGTATAACCTAACGAAAGCGACCAAAGAGTGCCGGGCTATTCTTGTGAATTGGTTACCCGGACAAGAGGGCGGCCCTGCTACAGCCGACATTTTGTTTGGTGATTACAATCCCGCTGGTCGTCTGCCTATGACTTTTCCGAGAGATGCGGCGCAACTTCCACTTTATTATAATTTTAAGACTTCGGGGCGTGGTTATAATTATGTTGATATGGAGTTCTATCCGCTTTATCGTTTCGGCTATGGTTTGAGTTATACTTCTTTTGAATACTCTGGTTTGAAAACAGCGGTGAAAGGCAATGGTAATGTTGATGTGCAAGTGAATGTAACTAATACCGGGAAACGTGCGGGCGATGAGGTGGTGCAACTGTATGTGACTGATATGTACGCTAGTGTTAAAACCCGTATAACAGAGTTGAAAGATTTTGTTCGCGTCAATTTGAAACCGGGTGAGTCTAAAACTGTTTCGTTTGAGTTGACTCCGTATCAACTTTCGTTGCTAAACGATCGAATGGATCGTGTTGTGGAAGAGGGTGAATTTAAAATTTTGGTAGGAGGCATTAGTCCCGATTACATAGCAAAAGACAAAATCAAAGATAGTCTGGGTTATTCTGATACAAGTAAAGGAGTAAGTACGATACTTAATTATAACCGCTCGTTTGCTGCCAACTTCTCGCTCTCTATTGTAAAAGTAGAAGAGAATTTGGTAAATAAGACAAAGAACGTTGTTGTTTCTGTGAAAAATAACGGCAATTTAACTGATGTAGGTAAATTGACAATGTTTGTAGATGGAAAAGTGGTTGGTGATGCTGTTCATTATGAATTGGACCCAATGAAAGAAAAGCAAATCAAATTTGAGGTAGATGGTACAGATACTAAAAACGTACTCTTTACTTCTAAAGACAAATGTATATTTTTATGAAAAAAACAGTTAGCTATTTCTTGTTTCTAATGCTGGTATTCCCTCTCAAGGTTCAGTTGTTCCAGAAAACTTCGTTGGGATATGGGTAACACTTGTGTGGAAATTCAGTGTTTTACTCCTTCCATTGTCCGTGTAGTTAAATATCATGAAGGGAATATTATTGATAACAAATCATTAAATTATTCTCCTACTACTTTTACCGACAATGAACAGGGGATGACTTTTGATTCGGAAGTTGGTGGCTGTTGTAATTATTATTTTATGTATGGTGACAGTGCGGATGGCGTTATAGCCCGAATTCGTGAACTAACCGGACAAGTACCGATGTTTCCTCTTTGGACCTTTGGCTTTTGGCAATCCAAAGAACGGTATACTAGCCAGGATGAGATAATCGGAGTAGTAGAGAAATATCGTTCTTTACATATTCCTTTAGATGGTATAATTCAGGATTGGCAGTATTGGGGAACGAACTATGAGAACTGGAATTCAACAGAGTTTCGTAATCCAAAATTTCCGAATCTTCAGCTTATGCTAGACAAAATACATAATCTTAATGCTCATGCTATGATTTCTGTTTGGGGATCTTTCGGGCCTAATACCCGTCCATTTGGAGAATTAAAGCAGAAAAATTTACTGATGAACTTCGAAACATTTCCTCAAAACTATGGAGTGAAGGTGTATGATGCCTATAATCCACAGGCGCGTGACGTTTATTGGAAATATCTCAATCGGAATCTCTTTAAGCTGGGTATGGATGCTTGGTGGTTGGACTCTACCGAACCGGACCATTATCCCACTAAAGAAGAAGATTTTGATAACAAAACATACTTGGGCTCATTCCGCAAAGTACGTAATGCATTTCCTCTGATGTCGGTTGGAGGCGTATGCGAACATCAAAGGCAAACGACTTCTGATAAACGTGTCTTTATTCTTACGCGTTCGGCTTTTACGGGTCAGCAACGTTATGCCGCTAATTCGTGGTCGGGCGATATAAACTCTGACTGGGGTGTATTTCGCAAACAAATCCCTGCCGGAATGAATTTTTCCCTTGTCGGTATTCCTTATTGGAATACGGATATTGGTGGCTTTTGGGCGCATTTTAACTATCCTAAAGGGGTGAAAGACTTGGCTTTTCAGGAACTTTATGTACGTTGGATGCAGTTTGCTACCTTTACGCCAATGATGCGTTCGCATGGTTCGGGCACACCTCGTGAAATATTTAATTTTGGCGAAAGAGGAAATTGGGCCTTTGATGCACAAGAAAAGTATATAAATTTACGATATCGTCTCCTTCCTTATATTTATTCTACTTCTTGGCAAGTAGCTCATGATGCAGGTAGCATGATGCGTGCTTTGTTTATGGATTTTCCGGAAGATAACAAAGTTGAGAATATAGATAATGAATATTTGTTTGGAAAATCTATTTTGGTTGCTCCAGTTACGGATTCTTTGTACGTAAGTCGTGCAAGTGGCAAGGCTGTAGTTGATTTTACTCGAATGAAAACACATACTGTCTACTTGCCTCAAGGAACTCAGTGGATCGATTTTTGGACAGGTGAAACAAAATATGGTGGTCAAAAATTGGAACGTGAGGTACCTATTGACATTATACCACTGTATGTGAAGGCTGGTTCTATTTTGCCTATGGGCCCTTCTGTGCAATATGCAACAGAAAAGCCTTGGACTGATTTGCAAATTGGAATTTATCCGGGAACAAATGGAGAGTTTACTTTGTACGAGGATGAAAATGATAATTACAATTATGAGAAAGGCGGATTTTTTACTATTCTGATGAAATGGAACAATAATAATTGGATTCTTTTATTCCCATTCGATATGTTCGGATTACAAATACTAGAAAACAGGAAGGCAGTTTCTCCTTATTTGATTTACGTATTTTTGGATTTGGAGATGGTAAGTTGCCTCTAAAAGTTTCTAGTTTCCATATAGAGAGAGATTCGTTTGACAGAAGAACTTTTCGCTTTTCATGGAATGCACAAGATAATGCAACCGGATATATTTTGCATTGGGGAACTCAAAAAATAAATTGGCACGTGCTGTTATGGTATATGGTGATCGATATGAAGCGCGCTATTTTAATCGTGATTCAAATACTATTTTTCAATAGACGCCTTTAATGAAAACGGAATAAGGGTTGGTAGGTAAGTTATTCGGCGATATTGTACCGATATTGATATTAAAATGCTGATATTTTTGATTTTATGTATTTTTTAAGTATGGCGTTAATTTAATTTTAACCACTAGATTAATGCCTCTCACATATATTTGCTGCTGTAAATTTTATTATTAATATGAAAAACTCACAAGAAAAGCCATTCTCTTCATCTTGATTACAATTGGCACAAATGAATGAGGCTTTAAAATTTTCATAAGCCCCTTTTTAAATAAGTAAAATCCATTCGATTTTAGAAAAATGAATTCCTTTTTTACTCTTTTTACTTAATAATATATTTTATATGAAAAAACACAAGTTACAAATTCAGTTTGGAGAAAGAAACTGGGCTTTGCTGAAGTCCTTTCTTATAGTCTTTCTCTGTGTGGTAATGTCGATGCCGGCATACTCTCAATCCAGACTTATTCGGGGTACTGTTTCCGATAAAAATGGTGATCCGGTAATTGGAGCGAATGTCAAGGTCAGTGGTACAACTCGTGGTACTATTACTGATTTGGACGGTGCATTTCAACTTGAAGCATCAGCCAATGAGAAATTAGTTATTTCATTTATTGGTTATATGAATGAAGAAATTTCTGCAACCAAAACAAATTTAGCTGTTATCCTTAATGAAGACACTAAAACATTGGATGAAGTTGTCGTTGTAGGTTATGGCACCCAGAAAAAAGCAACGTTAACAGGTGCCGTTTCGGCGGTGACTGGCAAAGACATAGCCATAACAAAGAATGAGAATGCGGTAAATTCACTTACCGGTAAAATCCCGGGTGTTCGTATCAGCCAGACGAGTAGCCGTCCCGGAGCTTTTGAAACCACAATGGATATCCGCGGGTTGGGTACACCGCTTGTTGTGATAGACGGTGTGCCTCGCGATGTGGACTATTTTGCACGTATGGATGCCGGTGACATAGAGAGTGTTTCTGTATTGAAAGATGCTTCGGCTGCTATCTATGGGCTCCGTTCTGCTAATGGGGTAGTATTGGTCACGACCAAGAGAGGAACGAGTACCAGTTTTGATATCCAATATTCGGTCAACGTTGGGTGGCAGCAATTTTTGAATGTGCCTGACAATGTGGATGCTTTGCAATATATGACCTTAGCTAACGAAAAGAACCGTCGTGGTTTCGGCAATTATATGAACTATAGCGATCCCAGCAAACTGCTTTTTACCGACCAGGATCGCCAGCCGTATTTGGATGGGACCAAACAATCGACGGATTGGATGAAGCTTGTTTTTAAAAACACAGTGCCTCAGTACCAGCATAACATAACTATGAACGGCGGTACCGACAAACTGAAATATTACTTCAATTTGGGTTACATGAAGCAGGATGGTTCGTTGAAAACAGGCGATATGAATTACGACCGGTGGAATTTTCGTTCCAATATCGATGCAAATATTACTAACCGTTTACATGCTTCGGTGTCGTTGGGTGGCTATATGGACGAAACCAACCAGCCGAATACCGATATATGGGCTATCTATAAAGGTGTCTGGACGCAGCGGCCCGATGTCACACCCTATGCAAACGATAATCCTGAGTATTTGAATAATTATAAAATTCATGATGACAACCCTTTGGCTTCGACAAATTCTGATATTGCAGGCTACAGCAGGTATATCAATCGCGTGTTCAACGGTCAATTGTCTCTTTCATACGATATTCCGAAAATAGAAGGTTTGACGGCAAAGGCAATGTACAGTTACGACTTTAAGCAGGGCGACAATACTGATTTCAGAAAAACTGTCAACCAATATACTTACGATCCTTCGACGAATGTATATAGCCCGAGTCTACGTCGTGCTACCAATGGTAATTCGACGATACAACGGTCGTCATATCCCAGCTACAACACATTGATGCAATTATCATTGAATTACCAGCATTCTTTTGCGCATGCCCATAACGTGAGCGGTATGATGTTGTTTGAAGAAGGATATAGCAGTTGGGACAACTTCTATGCTTACCGTGAATTATCGTTGAACTCCGAATATTTATTTGCAGGTAATGCGGGTAATCAGGTAGGCAATATGGACAAAAATAATCTGGGAGACCGCGCCAATCAGGCGTTTGTCGGTAAATTCAATTACGACTATAAGGGTCGGTACCTAGTCGAATTTGCTTTCCGCGAAGACGCATCTTCTAAGTTCCCGGCCGGGAGCCGTTGGGGCTTTTTTCCTACAGGCTCGGTGGGTTGGAGAATCAGCGAAGAACCTTTTATGAAAAATAGCTTACCACAACTCAGCAACCTGAAAATACGTGTATCGTATGGTAAAACCGGAGACGACGGATCTGCGAACAATTATCCGTCCACTACCGTAGGGTACGAAATTCGTCCTAACGATTTAGGATACATATTCGGTGGGTCATTAATGAACGGAGTATCTCCGACATCCATACCTAATCTTGATTTGACTTGGTATACTGCAAAAATGTTCGATATAGGAGTCGATTTTGAATTGTGGCATGGTTTACTGGGTGGCCAGTTGGATTATTACAATCGGAACCGTGACGGATTGCTCGCGACTTCCTCCGCCGTTCTTCCAGGCACTGTAGGCGCATCAATGCCGCAGGAGAATTTGGAGAGCGACCGTACATTCGGATATGAAATGGTATTGACCCATCGTAACAAAATAGGCGATGTACAGTATTACGTAAATGCCCAAATGTCAGTTACCCGGAACCAATGGAGAAACAGGGTGGAATCGAAAGCCGGAAACTCTTACGACAACTGGAGAAATCGGAATGCCGACCGCTACAAAGACATTTGGTGGGGTAAGAATTATGGAGGGCAGTTCCAGAATTATAACCAGATTTACACTTGGCCTATTTCCATAGGAGCTGGCGGCACTGTGCCGGGCGATTATTACTATAAAGACTGGAATGGTGACGGTGTAATAAACGGCAATGATGACCATCCGATAGCCACATACGGTATGCCTTTGTTCAACTATGGTATTACATTGGGAGCATCATGGAGAGGCTTCGATTTGAACATGAATTTCCAGGGAGCGGCGCAGGTCTATTACAAATATACTGAAGCCTTGGCAGAGCCGGTTCCGTTTGGCGATGGAGGCACGTTGAACAAATTCTGGGATAGATGGCATCCGATAGATCCGAATGCAGATATTTTCGATCCGTCTACCCAGTGGGCACAAGGTTATTATCCGATCTCAGGTTCGCCGCTTGCCGACGGTACCCGCGCAGTAGAAAATGCTTCGTATATCCGTTTGAAAACCCTTGAATTGGGTTATACTCTGCCCAAACGCATCACAACGGGGTTGGGCATTAAAGAATTACGGGTATATTTCAACGGCTACAATCTGCTTACTTTTACTGGCTTAAAAAACATGGATCCTGAGCATCCGGGCGGCGAAGGTGGCACTACCGGCGGTGACGGTATCAGTACGTATAAATATCCAATTAACAGGACATTCAATATCGGAGCATCTATTAAATTCTAAAAACAGATCATTATGAAAAAGATAAAATATTTACTGCTATACTGTTTGACGGCTTTCGCACTGTCGTCTTGCTACGATTTAAGCCTCGAACCTAAAGGAATGCTGGATGATAATGCCTTGCTGGGAAACGGAACAGGTGTTAAGACCTATCTTGCGAGTATTTATATGAAACTGCCTGTAGAGGATTTTAACTATTCTGTAACCGGCGGTTTCCTAGAAGGTGGAAATCATTGGGATGCTGCAAAATCTTACGAGATGACTATTGATGGCGAAGCTATTGGATGGCCTTGGGGTATTGATGGTGCAGGAGGATTTGGCTATTGGCACTATGACTATATTCGCCAGATTAATTCAATGATAGAAAAATTACCAGCATACAAGGCCAATTACGCCGAAGCAGAATATAATTCGTTGTTGGGTGAGGCGCGCTTTTTGAGAGCGTTCTATTATTTCGCTTTGGTGAAGCGTTACGGTGGCGTGCCTATTATCGACCGGGTACAAAACCCAACAGCTCCTGCTGACTCGCTGAACGTGCCCCGTGCAACGGAATTGGATACGTATAAATTTATCCAGTCCGACCTTCAATTTGCAATGGATAATATGGCGGCAACGTCGGAAACGGGGCGTGCCAATAAGTTTGTTGCCGCTGCACTTATGTCGAGGGCAATGTTATATGCTGGGACGATTGCCAAATACGGGGCTTACACTACTTCATCCCCAGACGAAGCAGCCCAGGCAGGCTATGTAGGTATTCCGGCAAACCAGGCACAGGATTTTTTTACTGCCAGCTATAATGCTGCCAAGTGGTTTGATGACCAAAATGGCGGATACGAACTGGTAGGAGAAAATTTGACTCAAGATGCAAAAGAACAGAATTTCGTCGATTTGTTTGTAAAACAAACAAATGAAAATATCTTCATCAGGCAATATAGCGTTTCTGCCCCATGGAATACAGGCTTGTACCACAGCTATGATGGAGTTGTGTCTCCGTCCGATTTTGTGTCCTGGCCGGGTTCCCAGATGTATCCATCATTGGAATCGGTAGAGTTATTTCAGACATTGCCTGTTGAAAATGCTGATAATACTCCTCGTCGTTACGCTGACCAGAATGGCTTGTGGAAAGGGCTTGAGCCCCGCTTGCTAGCAACCGTATATTTTCCAGGTATGACACTGAGAGGTGTGGCGTTTGATATGCGCCGTGGATTTTACCGGACGTATACTGGTACAATGGCCGATGCCCAATTGGGCCTCGAAAGTGCTCTTATCAATGACAAGAGTAACCGGACGGTAGCTACCGGACGTTATAGCACGGATCCCGCATTGGGAGGTGGAAATATTGCCGGTAAGCATGGTATATGGAATAATGATATCGAAAGTAACACAGGAACAGGTTTTTTTATACGGAAATATGTGAATTATAACATGGCTAAAGACCAGGCTGCCGGAAACGGATGTGCCCAACCGTGGACAATTTTCCGTTATGCTGAAATATTGCTCAATAGAGCCGAAGCTGCATATGAATTGGGACAGAAACAAGAAGCTTATGACTTGATAACCAGGATACGTAACAGGGCCGGCGCTACCGCATGGATACCGAAAGGTTCTCCTGCTGCAGTATATGTTATCAATGGGGAGACGGTTGATGAAAACCTCCAATTTATACGCGACGAACGCGAACGTGAGCTTATGTTTGAAAACCATCACTGGTGGGATCTCCGTCGCTGGAGAGTGGCCGATAAAGTGCTTAGCCAAAAAAAATTGGAAGGATTGATGCCTTATTTAGTGTTGGATGAAAATAAATACATCTTTATCAGAGAATACAATATTTATGGTAAACAGTATAATTTCGATGTACGTTATTATTACGAACCGATACCTGCAGGCGAATTAAATAAGAATCCAAAATTAGTTCAAAATCCTATTTATTAAATATAAAAATTAGCATAACATGAAAAAGATATTATATGTTTTTTCAATTTTGGCTTCAACAATATTCTTTTCTTGTACATCTATTGACAATTATGATGCACCGAATGCTACTTTGAGTGGCAATGTGATAGATAGTATAACAGGGAAAAGTTTTGTTACTGGACAAGCAGAGTCAAGCATTAGATTATGGGAAGTGAGCTGGAGTGACAATCCTACTCCGCAGGATATCCCAATTAAACAAGATGGCACTTATAATGATACCAAATTGTTTGGTGCAACATACGACATGCAGCCTTACGGAGGTGCATTCTGGCCTGCAAAACGTCAGACTGGCATCACTCTGAAAGGATCGTTGGAAAAGAATTTTAAAGTGATACCTTATTTGTACGTAACGGATGTAACTTCTCAATTGGAAGGAACAACTTTGAAACTTACTTGTAAGTTGAAAGCACCTATCACGCAAGATCTTCCGCGTGTGCTAGATATTCGTCCATTTGTAAGTCTTACCCAATTCTGCGGTGCTGGCTCTAGAATAGACGAATATAATATGGACAAGTATAAATTGGATGTCAATGCTAATTGGTGGGATGGTGTAGGCGATATGACTACTGGTATTGGCAATGCAACGTATGTCTTACCTGACTTGCCCCTTAAATCGGGAAGAACCTTTTATGTGCGTATAGGCGTTCGGGTGGAAGATACTTACCGCCAGTATAACTATTGCGACATAATAGAAGTACAGGTTCCATAATTATTTAATCTGGGTTATTGAGCCGGAGTGATATTCCATCTCCGGTTCAATAAATTTCTCACTGTTGGAATGAAATGTACGGTCTTGGGAATATTTTGTAAACAATGACTTGGCAAGTATTCTTAAACGTGGCGGGTGTTGATTGCAAAAATGTCAGCGACCTTTTTTCTGTTGATAATGGTACGCTGACTACCCTACTTGAGAACCAAACATGGAATTTCATGCTGGTGAGAGGCGATAGAAAACTGACCGTATCGGTTGTCGGTAGCCGCATGATAAATTATGTTGCCGATGCTCCTATAACGGTAGAGAACCATCAGGCAATTATTCAGGCGGTGGCATATTCCGATAAGGATGAAAATGTTTATAACAAGATGTTTAATGCCGGAGAGTGATTTTTATTTCGTTGATTTTCAATTCATAAGATTAATATGTATGAAAATAAATCGAATCATAACTGCACTTTTATTCTGCACATGTTTACCGCTTGGAACCATGTCTTCGTTCGGACAAGGAACCGGATTAAGAGCAGGTACAGCAAAGACTAATATTACTCCAGATAACCCGGGAAAACCGCTGCACGACTCGTTGTATGCTAGGAGCCTGATATTGGATAATGGTAGTGGTAAACTTGCATTTGTTTCAATTGATTTAGGTGCTTTTTCCGATCCGGAATTAGAGAACTATTGTAAAGAAAAATACGGATTGAAAGAACTATTTTTCAGCGCTTCACATACCCACTCGGGTGCAAGTAGCAACAATCCTAAGTTTTTGGAAGATAAAATCATGAAATTGCTGGCCGGTGCCTCGAAAAATATGTTCCAGGCAAGGTTGGCTGCAGGACATAAAAGCTTTCCTCAACTGGGGTTCAATCGCTTAATTCGACGTGAGGATGGGCATTCACGTGAGTCATGGTTTACAGATGATCATTACATTGGCGAAAACCCTGATCGCATTCCTTTTGGCCCAGTTGATCCGGAAGTTGGTATAATTAAAGTTGAAGATATGTCGGGTCAGCCACGGGCCATCATCATGAACTATGCGATGCATGCCGATGTTGTTTGCAGCAATTATGAAATTTCTGCCGATTACCCAGGTGTAGCTTGTCGTAAAGTGGAAGAAGCTTTTGGTCCCCAAATGACCTGTTTGTTTGTTCAGGGTGCGGGTGGTGATATAGAATCGTTGATAATCAGTTCACGCCGCAAAGGTCCGGATGATCCATTTAAATCTGACTACCGTACCATCGAAAGAGTCGGCGGCTTATTGGCTTGGGAGACGATTGATCTGGCGAAATCACTTGAACCATCTATTAAAGATCAGGGAGCTATAAAATTTATGGATGATTCACTTCATTTCAAAGGACGCTTCAAAAAAGATGCTGAATACAATGTTCAGATTTCAACCATCCTTATCGATAATAAAATTGTAATCGCTACTTGCCCTGGTGAACCATTTATTCGTCTTCAACTTGACCTGAAGAGAAGACTTCGCGATGCCGGTGCTATTCCTTTCCTTTTTGCATACACTTGGAGAGCTGGTACCTGGCCAAATTATATTCCAGACATTCAATCAGCAGCGCGTGGTGGATATGGAGTCGATCAGGTTTGGCCGGAACCCATTGCCGTTGGAGCAGGAGAAGCTATCATGAACAAGCATTTGGAAAATTTCTTTTGGCTCAATGGATTAATGCGGAAAGAACCGGGTCCGAGCGGTTTTAAAGGAATTTCACAGTGGGTGGTAAAAGAAATACCAGGCCAATAATAAAAATATATAAATATTGTAGAGATGAAAAATAAAATATTGAAAAGATGTAGCAAAGCTACAAGAGTATAAATCGATCGGTTAAATATAAAGTTATGAATGAATTAAAAATGAGAGATAAAATAAGAGTTATCCTTGAGTGCTATTGTAAATTTACTGTAAGGCAATTGTTTTTTTGTGCCTTCCTGTTATTTTATTCTCACATAAGTTTTGCTCAACAAAATCCTGTTATAACAGGCATTTATACTGCCGATCCTTCCGCACGAGTCTGGAAGGATGGACGTTTATATGTGTATGCTTCACATGATGTTGATCCTCCGCGCGGTTGTGATTTAATGGATAAATACCATGTGTTTTCTACCAGCGATATGGTTCACTGGAAAGACCACGGCGAAATTCTGAGCGCCAGCCAAGTATCGTGGGGACGTCCCGAAGGTGGTTTTATGTGGGCTCCCGATTGTGTATATAAAAACGGAACTTATTATTTCTATTTTCCACATCCGAGCGGAACCGATTGGAATAATACATGGAAAGTAGGTGTGGCAACGAGTAAAAAACCGGCCGCCGATTTTAAAAGCCAGGGTTATATTCCCGGAATCGGTGGTTTTGCTATGATTGATCCCTGTGTATTTATCGATGACGATAATCAGGCCTATTTTTATTATGGTGGCGGTGGTAAATGCCAGGGGGGGAAGCTAAAAGAAAATATGATGGAAATAGATGGAGAAATGCAGGACATGGCTGGATTGGTTGATTTTCATGAAGCTACTTGGGTGTTTAAACGGAAAGGTATTTATTACCTGACTTATGCCGATAATCATCCCAAACAAAATCAACTTGTATATGCAATGAGTAAAAGTCCGCTTGGCCCATGGGAATACAAAGGCGTTTACCTGACTCCGACGGGTTGCGATACCAGCCATGGATCGGTTGTGAAGTTTAAAGGACAATGGTATGCTTTTTACCACAATATGTCTGTTTCCGGACGTGGTAATTTAAGATCGGTATGTGTTGATAAACTTTATTTCAATCCGGATGGAACGATTAAGACGGTTATTCAGACAGGGAAAAAATAATTAATAGTGTTGAATGTTCTTTCCGGTAACAGTATGTGATAGTAATTATCAGCAGAAGGGTAATGGGATAAGATATAATCAGTTTCACTAAACTAACAAAAAATTGAAATGAGGATAATTAAATTTTTTCTTGTGTTTAAATTTAAGGGAAATCTGTTTTTAAACAGGATGTTCGTCTTTGCATTTTTAATAATTTCGTTTATGGCTGGTTTCGCAGCAAATCCTATCATTAGCTATCCTTATACTGCGGACCCGTCACCTCATCAATGGAGTGATGGCAAATACTATATGTACTGTTCACACGATAAGGATACAGACGTAGATTGGGATATGGAGGATTATCATGTTTTTTCATCTGTAGATCTTGTAACATGGACTGACAATGGAATAGCATTCCGTAAAACAGACTCTCCTTTTGGTAAGGGGGCTCTTTGGGCACCTGATTGTATGTATCGAAATGGAATGTATTATCTTTATTATCCTCAAAATTCAGTGATAGGAGTGGCCACAAGTACTTCTCCCACAGGGCCATTTACGAATGCCAAACAATTGTATAGTAGAACTGACGCACAATACGTTTATGATCCACAGATATTTGTCGACGATGATGGCCAGGCATATCTGATTGTTTCGGCTTGCATGAAAACAGGTGGATTTAAACCTGTCGTATGTAGATTAGGATCCGATATGGTGAGCATTAACCAAGAAACGATATTAAATATTAATGGGGGTAATTTTCACGAAGGTCCCTGGATGTTCAAAAGAAATCACATCTATTATTTGTCTTGGGGTGGTGGCTCTTGCGATTATGCCACCAGTACGAGCTTAACAGGCACTTATACGCACAGAGGCACAATTTGTAATCAGTGGAGGGATGTAAACGGCAACCTCATACGAGGAGAGCAGCAACACCCGGGAATAGCATATTTTTCAGGACAGTGGTATTTTGCTTCTGCATGGGGAGCTCCTGACAATAAGAGACGTCAGATTTTTATGCAATATCTTAATTTTAATGCGGATGGAACGATTCAATTCATTACTCCGGATATGAAAGGTGTAAAAGCACCAGAGCTTTTAATAACCGGTGGTCTTTGAATGAGCCATATTTACATATAAATAATTAATCTATTACCCGATGGAGGAATTGAGATAGTAAGAAAATGGTTTGTGAAAAATTATATATCATTGGCTTTTAGTATTTTAGTAGTGATCGAACAACTAAAACATAGTACCTATATGCACAAACTTGAAGATAATATTCGATAAAACATCTGATATATGCAAGCAATTAAGCTCTAATTTTGTGAATTCTTGTGGAAATATCCCCAGTGTAATGTATGCCTTTGATTTAACCGAGGCTAATGTACATGATATAAAATATAGGCGAGATATAAAAATATGTTTAATTGTTTGTGATATACTAAGTTGTAAAATTATAAAATATAAACGATGAAAAATGTTAGAATGGCTGTTGTTCATACGGCAAATTTTCAGGCAAGATTGATTACAATTTGTTTGTTTGTTTTTGTAGAAACTATTCCTGTATCTGCTCAGAATCTGAACTCTATTTTTAAAGGAGAAAAAACAAACTGGCACGGATTTGATCGATATGATTTTCTTATGGATGAAAACACCTTTGTCATTACACCTTACAAATCGTTTGAAGATGAAGGTAGCGGAGTTAAAGATCCGGCAAAAGGGCAACGCCGTTGTATCCTGGTTGTTCCGAAAAAACTCGCTCCTGGCAATCCTTGGTCGTGGCGCGGTTGTTACTGGGATCATCAACCACAGACAGAAATTGAACTACTTAAGCGAGGTTTCTGTGTGGCTTACATTTCGGCTAATCAGGATTTAAAACCCGGTAAACAATGGGATGCCTGGTATGATTTTATTACAGGAAAACTTGAGCTATCCATCAAACCAGCTTTTATAGGCATGAGCCGTGGCGGAGAATATTCCTACATTTGGGCAACTGCGCATCCCGATAAAGTATCGTGTATTTATGCCGATAATCCCGGCGGTAACTGGGAAGTTATGAAAGGCATTGCCGGGCTGGCTCAAGATGATGTACCTATGCTCCATGTATGCGGAAGTATCGACCCTATATTAGGAAAATTTTCACTTCCCATTGAAAACATCTACCATCAACTGGGTGGAAGAATTTCAGTAATAATAAAAGAGGGGTTTGGTCATCATCCGCATAGCTTGTATAATCCGAAGATAATTGCTGATTTCATAGAGCAAAGTGTGAATGAGGCAAAGCCGGTTTTGCCCGATTTTGCCAACGAAAAGTCAACCCGAAAATCATATTACAGTACCGCAGGCACCTTCCTGAATTTTTCTGAAGAAGGAACATTCCTGACTTGCCGTGGACCTCTTTTTACTGAATGTTACAATCGCTACGAAATCGAAATTCCCGGTGTTGAAGCATTTTCAACGATTATAGCTCCTGAAAATCCGGCTCCGGGAAAACCATGGGTTTTTCGTTCCGATTTTGTGAATTGGGATGCAGTCGTTGACCTGGCTTTACTGGCGAAAGGTTATTATATCGTCACCGGTGCTGTTCCGTACAATGGGGATGGGCCCGATATAGCACAATGGAATATTATTTATAACTATCTGACCAGTCGTGGATTTTCGAAAAAAGCTGTTCTGGAAGGCCGTGGTAGTGCTACCGGTGAAGTTTATGCATGGGGCATTGAAAACCCCGATAAAGTTTTATGCATCTACGGAGAGAATCCTATTCTTCATAGCAACCTAGCAAAAAAGCAGCCGATTGATAATCTGGAGCCAATGGCTAAAGCCGGAATCCCTGTTCTGCATATCTGCGGCAGCCTCGATCCCAATTTCCAAGATCAGACCAAAGAAGTGGAGAAAAGGTATCGAAGATACGGAGGACGGATGACAGTGCTTGTGAACGAAGGCGAAGGACATGAATTAACGATGACGAAAAATCTGAAACAAATCATTGAATTCATTACTGGGGCAACAACAAAAAAATTGAGTTTTTAATTTAAAATAAAATGATTATCCGCATAGCCTCCTATTATAAATTCTGAACTTGAAGTCCGTGTTATAGCTGATTGCCGCAAAAACTAATATGTCGAGCAGCTTTTCACCGAAGTAACGTCTATTGAACTTGTAACAGAACTCATGTAGATAATATTGTAGGTATTGGGTTTTAAGTCTATGATGAAGATCTAACACTTATAGAGGTAAACTGATTCTCGTAATGGGCAGTAAAGCTAATAAAAAATGGGCGAGTGATTTAAAGAATCTACCTCCATCAGCAGACAACAATGCCTCCGGTTTATAATAAGGCAAATGATTATGAAAAAGTACAAGCTATTATTTTTGACGAGCATGTTGATACTTATCTCTTGTACGACTTCTGCACAGGTGCGAGAGTTGTACAAAAAGGAAGATGCTCCGATGCATGAACGAATTTTAGATTTATTGTCAAGATTGACTATTGAAGAGAAAATTAGTTTACTGCGAACTACTTCTCCCGGCATTCCCCGATTGAATATTCCAAAATATTATCATGGAAATGAGGCTTTGCACGGGGTTGTTCGTCCGGGACGTTTTACGGTATTTCCGCAAGCTATAGGGTTGGCTAGTACATGGAATCCTGTTTTGATGAATAAAGTTTCCACCGTTATTTCGGATGAGGCTCGTGCTCGTTGGAATGAACTAAAACAAGGAAAGGAACAGAATGAACAATTTAGTGATTTGCTTACTTTCTGGTCTCCTACAGTGAATATGGCACGTGATCCACGGTGGGGACGTACACCGGAAACCTACGGAGAAGACCCTTTCTTGTCAGGTGTTATGGGCGTTGAATTTGTTAAAGGGCTTCAGGGCAATGATCCGCGATATTTGAAAGTTGTTTCTACTCCTAAACATTTTGTCGCAAATAATGAGGAAAATAATCGTTTTGTTTGTGACCCGCAAATATCTGAACGTCAGTTGCGTGAGTATTATCTACCGGCTTTTGAAGCTTGTGTTAAAGATGGAAAGGCTGCTTCTATTATGTCGGCCTATAATGCTATAAATGGAGTTCCCTGTACGTTGAATGCCTGGCTTTTGACTCGGGTTCTTCGCAAAGAATGGGGCTTTAAGGGATATGTAGTTTCAGATTGTGGAGGGCCGGGCTTGTTGGTTAATGCTCACAAATATGTAAAGACGAAGGAGGCTGCTGCAACGTTATCTATTAAAGCCGGACTGGATTTAGAGTGTGGAGATGATGTTTATGAAGGGCCTTTGCTTAATGCTTACCATCAGTATATGGTTTCTGAAGCAGACATTGATTCTGCTGCCTATCATGTGTTAAGAGCCAGGATGCGTTTAGGTTTGTTTGATGATCCGGAGAAGAATCCTTATAATAGGATTTCTCCTTCGGTGATTGGCTCTCCGGAACATCAGGCTGTTGCTTTAGAGGCAGCCCGGCAGTGTATTGTACTGTTGAAGAACAAGAATAATATGTTGCCCCTTAATGCTAATAAAGTAAAGTCAATAGCTGTGGTTGGTATTAATGCCGGTAACTGTGAATTTGGTGATTATAGCGGTTCTCCTGCCGGAGATCCGGTATCTATTCTTCAGGGCATCAGAAATAGGGTAAGAAAAGAGGTCAAGATAGTATATGCTCCATGGAAATCGGCTGCAGATGGTTTGGAACTTATACAGGGAGATAATTTTCCGGAAGGACTAAAAGCTGAATATTTTAATAATACACAGTTAAAGGGTGTCCCTAAAGTAAGGAAAGAAAACTGGATCAATTTTGAACCGGCAAATCAGGCTCCCGACCCTTTTCTTCCGAAGTCTCCCCTGTCTGTTCGTTGGGCAGGCAAGTTAAAGCCCACTGTTAGTGGAAAATATACTTTCAGTTTTACTTCAGATGACGGTTGCCTATTGAGTATTGATGATCATAAACTGATTGACTCCTGGCAGGGTCATCCTATCGCTACTGATACGGCTTCCATTTATTTACAAGCAGGGAAGGAGTATCAATTGAAAGCCGAGTATTATGATAATCGGGATTATGCCGTAGCTAAGTTACAATGGAAGGTGCCTGTTGTCGGCGGAAAATCGCGGATTGATTTGTACGGTGAAGCCGGGAAAGCTGTTCGTAGTTGTGAAACGGTAATTGCTGTTCTCGGTATTAATAAATCTATTGAACGTGAAGGGCAAGATCGCTCTGATATTCAGTTGCCGGCTGACCAACGAGAATTTATTCAGGAGATTTATAACATTAATCCCAATACAATTGTAGTACTTGTTGCCGGCAGTTCTTTAGCAGTGAATTGGATAGATGAGCATGTTCCGGCCATTGTTAATGCATGGTATCCAGGTGAGCAGGGGGGAACAGCTGTGGCAGAAGTTCTTTTCGGAGATTATAATCCTGCAGGAAGACTTCCGTTGACCTATTATAAAGATTTGAGTGAATTACCATCGTTTGGTGACTATGATATTACTAAAGGACGTACTTATAAATATTTTCGGGGTGATGTGTTATATCCGTTTGGTTATGGTTTGAGCTATACTTCATTTAAATATAGTGATTTACAGATTAATGACGGAGAAGATGAAATTGCTGTTTCGTACAAGATTAAGAATACAGGCCATCGGGATGGAGATGAAGTTTCCCAGGTATATGTGAAGCTTCCGGAAACTGGTGTTGTTATGCCTATTAAAGAATTGAAAGGTTTCCGGCGTCAGTTTATAAAGAAAGGAGAATATGCATCGGCCACAGTGAAGATAAAGAAGGAATCGTTACGGTACTGGAATGAACAATTACATAAGTTTGTTTATCCGGCAGGCACTTATTTGTTTCAGATCGGCTCGTCTTCCGCTGATATTCGTTTGAGTAGAGAAATCTCCATCAAAAGAAAAACAAAAGTGATTTGTGTTGGTGCCAGTATCACGGCCGGAGCTACGACTGCTAATCCGGCAACGGATTCTTATCCGTCACAGTTAGGGCGTTTGTTAGGTGATGAATATAAAGTAACAAATTATGGAGTGAGCGGTTGTACCATGTTGAGGCATGGGAACTTCCCTTATTGGATAACAAAGCAATATCAGGAAGCTTTGGCTAGTAATCCGGACGTCGTTTTTATTGATTTGGGTGGAAATGACAGTAAGGTTGAAAATCGCAAATACATGAATGAGTTTGAAAAAGATTGTTGCGATATGATTCGATCTTTTGCTAATTTGCCTTCAAAACCCCGGATCATTCTGATGACCCCAATAGTCTCTTTCTCGAGAGATGCCAACTACATTTATGATAAAGTAATTGTAGAAGATGTTGCTCCTCATACATTTAGTGCCGGAGACAAGGCTCATGTAGAAGTTATTGATATGCACCCTTTACTGGATCAGTATCCTGAGTTAATGAAAGATGGCATTCATCCGGATGCTATTGGGTCAGGTATTATAGCAAAAAGAATGTGTCAGCAATTTAAAAAATAAGTTTATGAGATCAATGCAGTGGAAAATTATTTCCGGTTGTTTACTTATTGCTTGGGGATCAACTTTCACCTCGGCACAAAATGTAGTTAATTGGGGATTAACCCACCCTCAACCAGTAGAAACTTTGCCTAAGTCGAAAGTTGCTATTGTTCCGGTTGTACGTAAACTTAAGATGACCAAGCAAACCATACTGAATAAAGTATCGGATAATGATTATGTGTTGTCTCAGGGGTGGGAGCTTGCCGAAGGAGCGAAGGTAATTGCTTCTCCGAAACCGATATTTGATTCTTCCTTGGATACTAAGGAATGGTATAATGCTACGGTACCGGGTACTGTACTTACTACTTTGGTGGAACAGGGCATTTACCCAAACCCGTATTTTGGATTGAATAATTTGTCCATTCCGGATTCTCTTTGTCGGATGGATTGGTGGTATAGAATTCCTTTTAAGATACCTGCTGAACAAGTTGACAAAGCTGTTTGGTTGCTCTTTAATGGAGTTAATTATAAAGCTGAAGTTTGGTTGAATGGGCAGCAGGTTGGAAATATCCATGGTGCTTTCACTCGAGGAGAGTTTAATGTGAGCCGGTTTATAAAAGTAGGTGGGGAGAATGTTTTGGCCGTTCACATATTGCCTCCTCCCAATCCGGGCATCCCTCAGGAACAATCTATTCTGGGGGGCAATGGCATGAATGGTGGACAATTATGTCTTGATGGTCCGACTTTTATTTCATCGGAAGGATGGGATTGGGTACCCGGCATTCGCGACCGAAATATCGGACTTTGGCAGGATGTTCATCTTCGTTTCACCGGAGATATCAAACTAAATGATACACAGGTAATTTCCGATTTGCAGTTACCGGATACGACTCGTGCCAATATAATAGTTCGCTCAGAATTGGAGAATATATCTCTTGAACCAAAAGAGATAGTCATTAATCTTGATTTGGAAGGCATTAAAGTTAGTAAGAAGATAAAAATAGGTGCGAGAGAACGAACCAAAATATCGTTTACTCCGGATGAATTTCCTGCACTTACTATAAAAAATCCTCGGTTATGGTGGCCGAATAATTATGGCCGCCAAGAATTATATCGTTTGAACGTGACGGTTGTTGATAATTCTCACAGAATATCCGATACTAAATCTGTTCGTTTTGGAATTCGTGAACTGACCTATGAAATGGAAGTTTGCTATCCTAACGACTCTATCCATCGCATAGAGTATAATCCTACTATGGCATTGAAAAGAGGCAAGCCTATTTTTGATAATATTCACCGCAAGTATATAGAAGGTGGGATGTGTATGCCAAGGCTTCGTAAAGATGCTGACCCTAATTTACTGATTCAAGCGCCTGATTCAGCTATGGAGCATTACCTGGTGATAAAAGTGAATGGAAAACGTATTTTTTGTCGGGGTGGTAACTGGGGAATGGATGATGGCATGAAGCGTGTCTCACGCGAACGCTTAGAACCTTATTTCCGTCTTCATAAAGACGCTAATCTAAACATGATTCGTAACTGGACGGGAGAAAGCACAGAAGAGACTTTCTACGAACTCTGTGATGAATATGGTATGTTGGTTTTTAATGATTTTTGGTTGACTACCGAAGGTTACAATTTGGGCATCAATGATGATAACCTTTTTCTTGAGAATGCAAAAGATGTTGTTCTTCGGTATCGAAATCATCCGTCTATTGCGGTTTGGAATCCCCGGAATGAAGGGTTTGCCCCAGCTTACATAGAAGAGAAACTGTCGGCAATGATAGCTAAGGAAGATGGTACAAGACATTATAATCCTAATTCAACTCACTCTAACCTTCGTCCGAGCGGACCATGGAATTATTTCAAGGATCCGGCCGACTATTATCGCAACAATGCGCATGGATTCAATACAGAACAGGGCACCACATCTATTCCTACCAGTGAGTCAATATTGGGGATGATGTCGAAAGAAGATGCCTGGCCGATAGGTGATGTCTGGTACTACCACGACCTGCACGGTGGACAGAATGATTTTGTTCAGGCAGTTAAAACTAAGTATGGAGAATCGGACAATCTGGAAGATTTTTGTAAAAAGTCGCAGCTTGTTAATTATGATAGTCATCGTGCTATGTTTGAGGCATGGAACAGTAAAATGTGGAACAGTACCAGCGGCTTGTTGCTGTGGATGACTCATCCCGCCTGGCCCAGCACCGTATGGCAGATATATTCCTGGGATTATGAAACGTTTGGTTCTTTTTACGGTTCTCGTAAAGCGTGCGAACCTGTTCATGTACAGAAGAATCTGAATGACAATGAGATAGTGGTAATCAACACAACCCTGAAATCATTCAGAGGAGCCGGGATTGATTATAAGATTTATAGTCTTTCCGGTAAATTACTTTTCACAAAGGAAGTGAAACGTGATATTGCTGCTAATCGATTGACTGAGTGCTTTACTCCGCAGGAAATAAAGAGCCTGCCTGATGTTTATTTGGAGCGTTTGATACTGACGGATGTAAAAGGTAAACAGATTTCTACTAATGATTATTGGAAATGTAGTGAGAATAAAAACTTTTTAAGCTTTAATCAATTAGCAGATGTCCCTTTGAAAGGTCGAATTGTGAAATGCTTGAAGAACGGAGTTGAAGTTGAACTGACGAACGAGAGCAATACTCCGGCCGTTGGCATAAAACTGAATGCCCGGGATGCGGATTCCGGCGAGCGAATACTTCCGGCTTACTTTACAGACGGATATATGAATTTGCTTCCAGGCGAAAAACGGCGATTTGTTGCGGAGTATCAGTATGGTAAAGAATCTGTGGTTACAGCCGAAGGTTATAATGTGCCCAGACATACAATTGTTACAGTGAAAAAATGAGAGTATGAATTTTAGTCTCTTTAAGTATAGATATATTTTCTTCTTAGCTTTGCTTTTTGGAGTGAATGCAGTCGTAGGAGGTAATCCTGTGGCTAGGAAAGGTTTTTCACATTCTTATCCTTTGGTATACAAGAATTGGGAAGAAGCTTTCTTGTCCGGTAATGGAAAAATGGGGATTATGGTCTTTGGTAATCCCCTGAACGAGACGATTGTCTTTAATGACCGTAAATTCAATTTTTCTAAAACGTACGACCGTTCTTTTGCTAAAGTTACTTCGGAACAGTTGGATCGTATTAAGAGGTGTTGTGCAGAAGGGCGTTTTAAAGAAGCAAATGATTTGGCTGTCAGTTCTTCTCAATGGCATGATGGAGGAGAAGGAAGCCGTCACCCGGGCTTTAAGATGATGATTCGTATTCCTCAAGACGGAGAAGTACGCAATTATGTTCGTACGTGCGATTTTGAGACGGGAGAGATAAGTGTCCGTTGGAGCGATAATCGGGGCGATTGGTTGAGGAAAGCATTTGTTTCCAGAAAAGATAATGTATCTGTTATCCAACTTTCTGCTCCGTCAAAGGGGAGGTTGAATGCAGCCATTTGTCTGGCTACGGATGCCGGGATGAATTTCCCGAAAGGTATGACTTTTACATCTCATTCTTCTGCGGGTTATCTGAATATACGCGTACATTATCCGAAGCAAACTAATGATAATGGTTACGAAGGAGTGGTTCGTATAAAGGTTTCGGGAGGCAATCATTATTTACAAGGAGATACTTTGTATATAAAGAGTGCTAATTCTGTAATTATGCTTTGCCGGACTGAGAAGTATTATGAAGATTGCGAAAAACAATGGGGGGCCGGACTACTTCGGAAAGAATTAGACCGGATACCTGCCGACTATCCGAAACTGCTGGCCGGACAAAAGGCTATCCATAAAACTATTTATGATCGTGTGAAACTAGATTTTGGAGCTGACGCTTCTACCCGCAATCTGACCAATGAAGAATTATTGACCGTTCAAAAGCGATCAAAAGTTCCTATACCTGCTTTGTGGGAACGTCTTTTCGACGCAGGTAGATATTATTTTCTTTCTTCTGCCAGCGAACTTACTCCACCGGATTTGTTGGGTATATGGACCGGTGATTGCAATGCTGGTTGGGGAGGCTTTTATCATCTGGATGCTAATCTTAATTTACAGGTAAGCAGTGGGAATATCAGCAATATGCCCGAAGTAATGGAGGGCTATTTTCATCTAAACGAAGCATGGGAAAAGGATTTTGCTGCAAATGCGCGTAAATTATTAGGCTGCAGAGGACTACTGGCTTGTGGTAACTCTCCGGGGCTGGCTAGCGGATTGATGGCAAGTATTAATGACTTTTATCCTTATCACTATGCTACCGGCGAAGAAGGATGGCTTTTGTATCCTTTTTGGGAACACTATTTGGTTACGGGTGATCTTGTTTTTCTAAAGAATCGACTTTATCCGTTGCTAAGAGAAATGGGCTATTTCTACGAGGATTTTCTGAAATACAAAGACAAGGATGGGAAATACATTTTTGCAGGTTCCGTTTCTCCCGAAAATCAGCCAGCTAATCTTAAGGTTTCGCTATTGAATAATTCATGTTTTGATATATCGGGAGCAAAGTTCCTGCTCTCTACGCTAATAGAGACTTGTCATATTCTGAAGCTTGAGCAGAAGCCGGGAGAAGGGGTGGAGAGATGGAGCAGCATTCTGGCGGATCTTCCTCCATATTTGATTAATAAAGAGGGGGCTATACAAGAATGGTCATGGCCCGGTCTGGAAGATAACTATAATCATCGCCACTCTAGTCACTTAATGATGGTATGGCCTTATCGGGAGCTTTCCGAAAAGGGAACACCCGTTTGGTATGAGGCTGCTAAAGCAGCATTGGCCGAGAGAGATAAGTTTAACTATGAAAATGCGGGTCACGGTTTATTGCATAGCGCTCTCATTGCTGCCGGACTTAAGAACGTGGCTTCATTGAATCGAAAGCTGTTACGCTTATTTAAGGAAGACTATTACTATAGTAGCCTGTGCTCGTCACATTATAATAACCATGGAGTGTTTTGCACAGATGTATGCAACACCATTCCTACCATTATGATGGAAATGCTTGTCTCTTCCTCTCCGGGTGTGATAGAACTACTTCCGGCTTTGATTCCGGGGCTCGATAAAGGATGCATTACAGGCATGAAGGGCCGAAGCAGAGTTACGATTGAAAAGTTAAGCTGGGATCTGTCCAAACAGCAGATCATTTGCACATTAAAATCAGATATTACACAGAAAATCACTCTTGTAGCAGGGGCCGATTATTCTAAAGTAGTAACGCTGCCCAAGGCAAAGAACATTTCGTTTAAAATAAAATATAGACAATAGTATTCATTTAATTAATAATCAAGATCATGAAAAAGATTTTTTATTCTGTTTTGCTAGCTTGTACTGCAGGATCATTTTTATGTTGTCAGGCTAAAGGTATCAATGAGAAAGATGCAACGCCGCAAAAGCCAATGGCCAAAAATCCGTTTATTACTCACATGTATACAGCCGATCCTTCTGCACATGTTTGGGCGGATGGACGTTTGTATGTGTATGCTTCTCATGATATTGAGCCTGCAAGAGGGTGCGATTTGATGGATCGTTACCATGTGTTTTCTACCGATGACATGGTTCATTGGAAAGACCATGGAGAAATTCTTAACTCTAGCCAGGTACCTTGGGGCAGAAAAGAAGGGGGATTTATGTGGGCTCCTGATTGTGCCTATAAAAACGGTACATATTATTTCTATTTTCCACATCCAAGTGATACGAATTGGAGCAAGAGTTGGAAGATAGGCGTAGCAACAAGTAAAAGTCCGGCCAGTGGATTTACAGTACAAGGCTATATTAAAGGATTAGATCCGTTGATAGATCCTTGTGTGTTTGTTGATGACGACGGACAGGCTTATATTTATAACGGTGGCGGCGGAGTATGTAAAGGCGGAAAGCTTAAAGATAACATGGTAGAGCTTGATGGTACAATGAAAACAATGGAAGGACTTCACGACTTCCATGAAGCTACATGGGTGCATAAACGCAATGGCATTTATTATCTTTCTTATTCCGATAACCATGATGAAGGAGATAAACATAATCGTATGTGCTATGCAACCAGTAAATCTCCTTTGGGCCCCTGGACCTATCAGGGCGTTTATATGGAACCAACCGATAGTTACACAAATCATGGTTCCATTGTAGAATATAAAGGGCAATGGTATGCTTTCTATCATAATAGTTCTATTTCTCATTATGATTGGTTACGTTCAATTTGTGTAGATAAGCTTTATTATAATGAAGATGGAACCATACGCATGGTAGAGCAAACAAAATAATTTAATTGATAGATTGGGGAAAAATGAGTTGTAATCGGATATTATATACAGAATGAAGAGAATATTAATTATAGTAGTGTGCCTTTTGTTTGTTGAAAATTGGGGGTATGCTCAATTGAAACACGCAAAGGATACTAAATATCCCTCTTACAAAGGGCTGATAATGGCAGGTTATCAGGGATGGTTTCGTGCACCCGGAGACGGAACAAATCAAGGATTCGGACAATATGGTAAAGGGCGTGTCTTTGATGAGAATAATTGTACCATCGATATATGGCCCGATGTAACCGAGTATGCCAAAACGTATGAAACTCCGTTTTCTTTTGCGGACGGTAGTAAAGCGAAAGTTTTCAGCTCGGTCGATGAATCGACTACCGATCTGCATTTTAAATGGATGCAGGAGTATGGGATTGATGGTGTATTTATGCAACGTTTCTTTGGCTCTGCCAAGAATCATAATGAAAAGGCTCCTCAGAATGTTATTCTGAAGAATGCTTTGAGCAAAGCCTCAAAGTATGAGCGTGCCATTGCTGTAATGTATGATCTGTCGGGATTGGCAGCCTCTGGTGAAGACTGTTCCGCTATTATAGATGACTGGAAATGGTTGGTAGATAAACTAAAGGTGACGAATCAGGATGGAGTTAAAACCTACTTGCATCATAATGGGAAACCTGTGGTTGCTATTTGGGGAGTTGGCTTTCCCGATCGTCCTTATAACATCCGCAACATTGGTTTGGAACATTTGATAGATTTTTTGCATAACGACCCTGTTTACGGCGGATGTGCCGTGATGTTAGGGGTCCCTACTTTCTGGCGAAATCTGGAGGCCGATTGTGTCCCTGATCCTTATCTGCATACGCTTATCAAGCAGGCCGATTTGCTTCTTCCATGGACTATACAGCGCTTTAGCCCCTTGTTGCATAATGATATGGCGCGTTATCGTGATTTGATTATTGAAGACATGAAGTGGTGTAGGGAAAATCATGTTGATTATGTTTCCGCCGTTACTCCCGGATTTAGCTGGCATAATCTAAGTACTTTTGAGTTTCCGGATGATGTCAAACCTGTAGGGTCTATTCCACGGATGGGAGGAAAGTTTTATTGGCAACAACTTTCTACGGCAATTCAAGTAGGTTCGGGCATGATTTATGTGGCTATGTTTGATGAAATAGATGAGGGTACTGCTATTTTTAAATGCTCCGATAAACATCCTATTAACAACGTGGCTAAGTTCATTGATATGGATGGCATGCCTTCCGACCATTACCTGTGGTTGACCGGCGAAGCTGCCCGTATGCTTCGCGGGGAAAAGAAACTAGAGCTGAAGCTTCCGGTGCGTAAGTAAACAGAATGGAGGAAAGGGTATTTGTTATTTTAATAACAAGTACCCTTTTTGTCTTATATTGTGTTATCTTTGTAAACGAAAAACATAATATAACAGAAGTTCTCTGTTTACCATGAAAAAACAATTCTTTATTATCAGTATTTTTCTGTGCTTGTTTGAATGCGCCTATTCTTCTAAGTTCGATTATGGATTGTATTTCAACTCTCACTCGGTTCCCGGTAATCGACGGACTTCTTTGGTCCTGGAAAATAATAAGTCATTTCCTCTTCGACAAGAATTTACATTACAGTTTAGTACTTCAGTTCGCAATGAACCGATTTTTGGAACCCTTTTTGACATAAGGACAGATGACAAGCAGACAATAGATCTGGCATTTACGCTGGACGAGGATAATAAATACTATCCTGCTTTGATTATCAATGAAAAGATATATCTGTTAAAAAAGCAAGTAGGACCTTGGGAAAGTGCTTTCGTTTCGTTCACCATTTTTCCAGATATAAACAAAGCACAACTTATTTACGATGGTAAGAAACTTTTGGTACCTCTTCGGCTCGAAAAAACGGATAATATTCGTATTTTCTTCGGTGCTTCTTTATTGGATCGGCAAACAGATACTCCGCCTATCAACATAAAAGACATCAAAATATTGGAAGGCAAAAAGCTGGTTCGTCATTGGGAACTGAAGCAACATAATGATACGCTCTGCTATGACCTGATAAAGCATATACCGGCTATCGCCAGGAATCCTCATTGGATTATAAACGACCATATTGAGTGGCAAAGTATTTATACTGAAAAGACAAAGGATGCGATACAAATAACTTTTAATCCTCAAAAGACTTTATTCTACATGGTAAGGAAAGACAAGATCACAATCTTTGATCCTTTGAAAAACGAACAGTCAATTGTTGCCGTAAAGTCGGGCTATCCGGCCATGATATATCCCAATCATTTAGATTATGATACGTTATCGAATTGTATATTATCCTATTCGTTAGAAAACAAGACGATTTCCCGTTTCTCGTTCAACACTCAAAGTTGGAGTTTGAAGGAACAAAATACTAAGGAACCTAACTATGGAAATCATTCCTGGGCCATGAACAACCCGAAATCGGTAGCTTATGCTTTCGGTGGATACGGATTTTATCATTTTAAGAATGAATTGTTTCGGCTGGATATTAAAACAGGGAAAGTAGAACAGATAACCGATGGATCTGAAATATCTCCCCGTTGTTCGGCTGCATCGGCCATTGTTGGCGATAATCTTTATATATTCGGGGGAAAAGGAAATACTTCGGGGCGCCAGGAACTGGCTGCTTATTGCTACCGCGATATGTATGTGATGAACTTGAAAACGAAGAAATTGCATAAATTATGGGAAGATAGTAAAGAAGTAAATACTGAATTTGTAATGGCACCTACCATGTATTTTCAGCCGGAGGATAGTTCGTTTTATGCTGCCAGTCTGGAGAAAGGCGGAATATTGATAAAGGTATCTATAAAAGAACCTCGCTGGACTTATGTGAGCAAGCCTATTAACAACAGTGTAACTTTTAAGGATATGGACTATAATCTTTATTATGCTCCCAATTCCGGTAAAATGTTTCTTGTGATGGACAAGCGCCAGAACGACCTGAGCCATAATATTGTAATTTATTCCATTAATTATCCGCTTATAGAAGATAGTGTGATAACCCAATTCGTACCGGAACCATGGTATGAGAGTCGGTTATTTTTTTTCTTTGTTGCCGGAACAGTTATGTTATGCGGATTATTCTGTTATCGGAAGAAGTTACGTGATAAAAAGGCGTTGGCTGGAAAACCTGCGATATCATTGGGAGTAAAAAAAACGACCGTGGAGAACGTACAAAGTGAGAAAGTGTTTTTTGATCGCACTAAGTCATCCATATCGCTTTTGGGTTCGTTTGATGTGAGAGATAAGGACGGAAAGAATGTTACTTTTAATTTTACTCCTCGCTTAAAGAGCCTCTTAATGCTCTTATTGCTTTATGGAGAGAAAGACAAAGAAGGAATATCAATTAAGAAAGTAGACGAAATTATCTGGTCGGATAAGGATGAGGAGGCTGCACGTAATAACCGCAATGTGTCGCTCCGTAAGTTGCGCTTGTTGTTGGAGAATGTGGGGGGGTTGGAAATAGTCAATGATAATGGATTCCTTCGCATCGGGTTGCCGGAAAATGTGTTTTGTGATTATCGTACTGCTCTCGTTTATATTGAAAAGGTGCGTCAGAGCAATGGAGATGATGAAGAATTGCTCTATCAGGCAGTAGAATTGTTGTTATATGGTCCATTGCTCACTAACACGCCGGAAGAATGGTTGGATGATTTTAAAGCTGAATATTCCAGTATGTCTATAGACCTTCTGAGTAACTTGCTCACTATTGAACAACGGATAGGAAATGACGAACTGATTCTCAAAATAGCCGATACTTTGTTTCGGCATGATCCGTTGAATGAAGAAGCTCTTTTGGCAAAATGTTCCGTACTGTTCAACAATGGAAAGAAAAGTCTGGCTAAGAGTGCTTACGACAAATTCTGCAAAGAGTATCACGAATCTTTAGGAGAAAACTATCAAGTCTCTTTAAGTGACATCTTAAAGCCGCGTGAGTGATAAAAATAGCTCATGCTGTTTTCTCGAAAAGTCACGCAAGTCACGCACCTAGGCTTCAAATCATTTGTCGGTAGTCATTACTGGTGCGTGACTTTCTCTGAAAAAGTAACGCGAAGTAACGCAAGTCACGCGGTGATGTCTCGTTCTTATTTTTATCTCAAGCGTTATTCCCTTCTATTAGCTGGTTTCAAAACATTGCTTCCACCCGGATGTGCAAGACTCCCCGACCCGGGTGGAGAAGAACTCTCCATCCGGATCTAAGCGATCTGTATATCCGGGTGTAGATAATAATAACAAGCCGTATTATTCAGTCTATGTAACCTTGAGCGTCTTTGCATTTAAGATGCAAGGTTGCACATCCTTAAACTTAAGCCGCTTCTTGCAAGGTATTTTTTGAGATATCTATAATCTGCACGATTTTATATGTAGAATCTTTCAAATTAATCAAATTTTAGCTCTGAATTAAGCACTCGGAATCACTTAAATTAAGCGAGTCACTCTACTTTTGCCTCGGTGAACGAAACCTAGTTAAGTTATTAATATCTGATAAATTATGAAAAACAGCAGTTAACTGAAGGTCTCCTTATGCTTATTCTAATAGATAAGATAGATAAGGTTGTGATTAAACTAATTTAATGAGAAACATTTTTATTATGTAATTATGAACAGATTAAGAAAACATCTTTGTGTTTTTGTTATGCTATTCTCACTTGTTCTTTCCGGATATGCACAAGGGACAAAAAAAATATCGGGAACAGTGACAGATGAAAAAGGTGAAGTGATCATTGGTGCTAATATTACATTAGCGGGGAATAAATCTATCGGAACTATAACGGATATAGAGGGACATTTTTTATTAAGTGTTCCTGTCAAAGGTTCTTTGGAAGTCACTTATATCGGTTATAATAAGAAGCTGGTTGCACTTGATCATAAAACGATTTATTCGATTACTTTATTGGATCAGAGTAGGCATTTGCTGTAAGTATAATTACAAAAAGTATAATTATACAGACATTAAAACAATAGAGATTAAATAATCGAAGTAGAATGTATTAATATGAAGTATGTTTATTAAGTAGAAAGGTTGTGATACCCGGGTAAGAGTGAAAGCCTGCCCTGAAATGAGTGACAGGCATTACTCCACCCGGGTTCATAAAGTTGGATGTATATTGTTTTTATTAAAATAAAAGAATTAGAATGATAAAAGTATATAAGTCCTTGTTGGCTTTTGCCTGTGCTATATTGTGCACGACTTTTGGCTATGCTCAGTCGGATGCCGTTTTGAAAAATGACTTTTCACGATCGGATGTTTCGCTAAAGATAGTAGGACGCGGAGGGTGCAAAATTGAGAACGGTGTTTTTAAATCGAGAGATGCCTATGCTTCTTTTGGAAATCCAAAATGGAAAAATTATGTGGTTTCCTTTAAGGCCAGAGCTCCGAGAGATGCTGAACAAGTCCAAATTTGGGCCGGATTCAGGGCTTATAATCGTAATGATCGGTATGTGTTGGGAATTAAAGGGGGATTGCAGGATGACCTATTGCTGAGCAGAATGGGATACATGGGTACAGATGAACTCTTGGGTATCTGTCCGTTGTATTTTCATCCGATTCCGGGTGCTTGGTATGATGTGAAGGTAGAGGTTTGCAATAACCGTATTCGAATATTTTTGAATAATGAAAACATACCTCGTATGGATGTAACAGATAAAAACAGCAATCTTGCGCCTGCTGGTGAAGTGACGTTGGGAGGGGGATGGATAGAAACAGAGTTTGATGACTTGTCGGTAGCTCCAATGACCAAAAATCAGTTGGACAATGTGCGGATGGAAGTCTTTAGGCCCGTGGTAACGGCCGAGGAAAAAGAGAAAATGCGCCAAATTGAGAGGGCTCAATATAAACCGATCGTAGTTAAATCTCTGTCGGATAGCCGTATGGAGATTTCTTTAGACGGAAACTGGTTATTTATGCCCGAGTATCAATTGGCTGACAAGAAACGGGCTACTTCTTCTTTTGATGACGGAAACTGGCACGTAATGTCTGTTCCCAACTTTTGGAATCCCATTCGCATTTGGTTGCATGGCGAAACAATGGGGCCTTTTCCTAAAGGAGTGTCCGATACCTATTATCAGCAAGAAACAGCCCGATGCGAAGAGTATACTTTTGATTATCGTAAAACGCAGGCTGCTTGGTACCGACAGTGGCTCGAACTACCCGACGGAGTGGCTTCTAAAAACATGACATTGACTTTCGATGCCGTATCTAAGGTGGCTGAAGTTTTCATTAACGGAGAATCTGCGGCTTCTCATGTCGGAATGTTCGGAGAATTTCAGGTAGACGGAAGCAAACTGTTTAAACCGGGAAGAAACCTTATTGTCGTAAAAGTGACACGTAATTTCGTAAAAGATATTAGTGATGCCGACAAAATAGTGGATGTAGCTGTAACCGTTCCGGTTACTAACAAGATGCTGAAAGATATAGCTCATGGTTTTTACGATGATGATCCGGCAGGTATCTGGCAACCGGTAAAACTGACGATTACTAATCCGGTGAAAATAGAAGATGTATTTATTAAACCTTCCTTGACGGGAGCCGAATTTGATGTGACTATCCGAAACCATTCACTCAAAAAGAATGAACTGAGCATTCATACGGATATATTAGATAAAGAAACCGGTTCAGTGCTCTATTCGGGTTTGTCTGTAGGGCGAGTGAACCTTAAACCGAACGAGGAACGTATGATTACTTACTCCGTTAAAGATCTGAAACCTCGTTTATGGTCCCCGCAGCATCCTAATCTTTATGATTTTAAGTTTACCGTTACTGCAGATAAAGGAAAAGAAGCCGATCATATCGTTATTCCTTCAGGATTCAGAACGTTTGAAGTTAAAAAGGGCTTATTTTATCTGAATGGACATCCTTACTGGCTGCGTGGTGGTAACCAGACTCCGTTTGCTCTGGCTCCGAATGACGAAAAGCTGGCTAATACCTTCTATCAATTAATGAAACAAGGCAACATAGAAATAACCCGTACGCATACCACTCCTTATAATAATTTATGGGTAACGGCGGCTGATAATAATGGCATTGGCATTAGTTATGAGGGCACCTGGCCTTGGCTGATGATTCAGTCGTCTATGCCGGATAAGAAATTGATCGATATGTGGAAGGAAGAGTTTCTTAGTTTGCTAAAGAAGTATAGGAACCATCCTTCTTTGCTCTTCTGGACAGTGAACAATGAGATGAAGTTTTATGATAATGAACCTGATCTAGAGAAGGCAAAAATGAAAATGACTATTATCTCGGATGTGGTGAAGGAGATGAGAAAGATTGATCCTACCCGGCCTATCTGTTTTGATTCCAATTATCAATCCAAAGGAAAGAAAGAAAAATTTGGAGAGAGTTTCTTTAAGAATATAGACGATGGAGATATTGATGATGTTCATGCTTATATTAACTGGTATGATTACACTATATTCAAGCAGTTTAAGGGAGAGTTTCAACAGAAGTTCAAGATGCCCGGTCGCCCGTTGATTAGTCAGGAAATGTCTACCGGATATCCGAATAATGAGACAGGCCATCCAACGCGTTTTTATACCTTGGTTCATCAGAATCCTCAGACATTGGTCGGTTATCAGGCTTATGCATTCGGGGATCCCAATGTTTTTCTGAAAGTGCAGTCGTTCATTACCGGTGAGTTGGCTGAGGCTTTGCGCCGCTCTAATGATCAGGCGTCGGGTATTCTGCATTTTGCTTTAATAACTTGGTTCAGGAGTGTATACGATTCGCAGAAAATAGAACCGTATCCTACTTACTATGCTTTGCAGAGAGCTTTACAACCGGTATTGGTCAGTGCCGAATTATGGGGAAGACATTTCTATGCGGGTACGATGCTACCTACCCGTATATGTGTTGTTAACGATCGGGAAGATGGTTTGGATGTGAAAAGCCCTCTTCTGTACTGGGAATTGCAAGATAGCACAGGGAAGAAACTGTCCTGGGGAAAACAGAGCATGCCCGATGTGAAGCATTATTCGCGGCAGTGGTTAACTCCTTCCATACAGCTTCCGGATAATTTTTCGGGAGATAAAAACAACATGAAACTAGTTTTGAAACTTACGGAGAATGGTATTCCTGTTTCTCATAATGAATATGAAGTGTTGGTAGCTAAGAAAAGGTGGAATCAGTTATCGGCGCCTGCCGCCCGGAACATTGTGTTGGTTGACTTTAATAATACGGCGAAGGTACTCGATTTCCTTGGCATTTCTTACGAAAAAGCGAATACTCTGGCTGATGCTTTGAAGAAGAAAGCGAATCTTTATGTTTTTGCCGGAATCAATACGGATAATTGTACCAGTGAAGAGCTGAAAACCGTTAGAATGTACTTGGATAAAGGAGGCAAGGTTCTGCTTCTGAATGCGAAGGAAGCAGCCAAACAAATTTATCCGGAGTACATTATCGGATGGATTCGTCCCACAGAAGGAGATATTGTTAATCTGGAGATGCCTGAATCTCCGGTGTTTGATGGCATTGATTTATTGGAACTCCGGTATTTCAATGATAATCAGCGTGAAGTACCTACAGTATGTGATGCCGCTTTGCAAATCAATAGGAATGAAAAGATTCTGGAGTTGGCAAATCAGACGAAAATACACGGGTATATCAATGGTGATATGGAGGCACGTTCCAAGTACATGAAAACAATCAAAGGATTTACGATCCTTCAGATTCAGGATAAAGGAGAGGCAATCGTTTCAACCATGCTGACGGAGAAAGCGACAACTGATCCGATAGCCGGGAAACTGCTTGTAAATATGATTGATGAATTGCTGAAGTAAGTTTGGTTTTGTATTATTTAAATGTATTTGAAAGAGAATTAAAACGGTGTCTTAGGTAATAATAAATATATCTAATCAGCTAGAGCGACGAGAGATAGAATAAGCCATGATGGCACAAAATGGCGAAAAGTTGGCATTGGTTATGGGTGATAAATCTAATGAAACGTGGAGTGGTGAAGCAAATACAGTACCGCCTTCAATAGATAACCAACGACTTGCATAAAATATAGATTTTTTTATATATAAAACTTTATGTCCTATAATTATGAAAAATGCAAATAGGTTTATTTGGGAGAGATGTTTTCCTCCATAAAGAATTATAAAAGTTTATTATGCATAAAACAGTTTGTTTTTTATTAATAATCAATTTAAGGAAGGATATGTCTATGATTAATGCTAAATATTGGTTGCTTTTTATGATGTTGTTGCTTGTTGGATGTTCTAGTGAAAATCCTCAAATTTCGGACTCCGAACCTCAAACTCCAGCAACTCCTAACAATTCTGACGAATCGGGAGATACGATTCCTGATACTCCTGCTTCAGTTATCTATAAGACATTTAAAGGTCATGTTATGTGTGGTTATCAGGGATGGTTTACGGCCGATGGTGACTGGGTGAATAAAGGGTGGCAGCATTTATATGCGAATGGAGTAAGTAAGTTTGAACCAGGGTTCTGTAGCATTGAATACTGGCCGGATATGAGTGAATATGTTAAAACATATCCCACATCTTTTAAATATCCAGATGGAACAACAGCTACTTTTTTTAGTTCTGCAGATTATGAAACAGCGGATTTGCATTTTAAGTGGATGCAACAATATGGTATTGATGGAGCTATTATCCAGAGATTTAAAAGTACTATAACAGGACGTCCATGGATGACTGAGGTAATAGCAAATGCCATTAAAGCAGCAGAAAAATATGGACGTGCAATTATGATAGAGTATGATCTAAGTGGGTTGGAGAAAGATGAAAATTTACAATATATAATAGATGATTGGGAAATGTTAAATTCCCGATTCCACTTTACAGATCCAGAGAAATGCCCTAATTACATGTGGGAAAAAGGACGTCCTTTAGTTGGTTTTTTTGGGGTTAGCCTTAATAATGGAAAGGATAGTACTCCTGATCAGTATCTTGAGTTAATGAATAAATTAGTGGGACGTAATAATGTGCCTGGTGAATTGTCTTACTTAGTTGGTTGTGGCTATTATTGGCTAACTTCTGGAAATGATTCGAAGCCATTCACAGGCCAATGGGAAAAAGTTTTTAAGCGGGCTACAGTGATCTCTCCTTGGGCAGTAGGCAGGTATAGTACTCTTGACTACTTTAGGCAAAAGGAGAGTATAGTTCGAACTGATATTGCTTGGTGTAAAGAGTTTAATAAAATATATGCACCTGTGGCTTATCCAGGCTTTTCGTGGCGCAATACGCAGACTGTTTTCGATGATGCTGGAATTATATTACCTAACAATGATTCTTATGATGCTATTCCTCGTTTGAAAGGAGATTTCTTTTGGAGCCAATTGGCTTCTTACAAAGAATGGGGGTGTGATGGCGTATATGTTGCTATGTTTGATGAAATAGATGAGGGTACTGCTATTTTTAAATGCTCCCATAAAAATTATACTCCCAATAATGTTTCATCTGTTAATCCAAATGGAAAGTTTTTAAGTTATGATGATGATTTGGATTCAGGATATTATTTGTTTCTCGCAGGCGAAGCAGCAAAATGGTTTAGAGGAGCTAGTGGGTATACAATGGAAAGGCCTGTTTATCATTTTGAGAATTAGTATTTTGTGGTAAAGATAGCTATTGTAATAGATAGAAAGATATTGGGCAATGAAGAATATTTTTTTAAGAACATAATCATAATCTTTGTTTAATAATTTTAAATTATAATCTATGAGTACATTCAGAAAAAAGAAATTAGTTCCCTTTTTGATTTTGTTGTCAAAAAGGCTTTGCATCGTGATTGTGATGTCTTTATTTACTATTGTCAGTTATGCGCAGACTAATAAGAGTATATCTGGAGTTGTTACAGATGAAAGTGGAGAATCTATTATCGGTGCAAATGTTATGGTAGTTGGCAATAAAGCTTTGGGCACCATAACAGATATGAATGGTTGTTTTAAGTTGTCAGTACCTGTTAATTCGACTCTGAAAATTTCGTATGTTGGCTATTTCACTAAGAGAATAAAAACAGATGATAATTTGTTGTATAAGATTGTCATGGAAGAAGATGCTGCACAATTGGAAGAGGTTGTTGTTGTTGGTTATGGGACTCAAAAGAAAGCGACGCTGACTGGATCTGTAGTTGCGGTAAATAATGAGCGTCTAGCTATAACAAAGGATGCAAATACACAGAATATGTTGACAGGTAAACTTCCTGGTTTACGCGTAATTCAGAAAACATCGGAACCAGGTGTGTTTACTAACCAATTTGATATTCGTGGCTTGGGTAGTCCATTATTAGTGGTCGATGGAGTTCCTCGAGGAGATTTACCACGCATGGATTCTAATGATATTGAAAGTATATCCATTTTAAAGGATGCTTCTGCTGCTATTTATGGCGTTCGAGCTGCTAATGGAGTCGTGCTTGTTACTACTAAAAGTGGAGAAAAAGGCAAAGCAAAAATAGAGTATTCAATGTATTATGGTATTCAAACTCCAGCTGAAATGTTACGTCCTATTAATGCATACGATAGAGCTATATTATACAACGAAACAACCATGCGTAATACCACTACACCCTCTAAAACTTATGATGATAATTACTTTGAGCAGTTAAAAAATGGAGAGATGCCTGATACTGACTGGTACGATGAAGTTTTGAATAGTACTGCATCTCAGCAGCAGCATAATCTTTCAATTAGTGGTGGTAATGATAAGCTGGATTATTATGTAAATTTTGGTTATAATAGTCAAGGAAGTTTTTTCAAAACAAATTCATCTAATTATACCAGATATAATCTGCGTTCGAATTTGAATTCACAGATCACTAAAAATTTGAAAATAGGTGTTCAGCTGAATATGATTATGGACGAGACTGATAGATTGCATTATCCTACAACTGACATATTTAGTTATCTATGGCGTTCACGCCCAAATGACCCGGTTTATGCAAACAATGTAGCGCCTTATTATTATCATTCAGATAATGTACCAAATGTGGTAGCCATGATTGATCCGGACTTAAGCGGTTACGTAACCAATAAGAAGAATATCTTTCAATCCAACATGTCTGTTGACTATAGTGTGCCAAATATAAAAGGATTGTCTGCCAAGTTCATGTTTAGTTATGACAAAACTTATGATGATAATACTGACTTTCAGCGAGAATACAATGAATATCGTTATGTGGCTTCAAATGATTCTTATCAGGCATATTTAATGAATGGGAAAACTTATCTTAACCGTTTTTTTGATAATAGTTACTCTAAATTGTGGAACCTTTCTTTAAATTACGATCGGGTATTTATAGATAAACATCATGTTGGTGCGATGTTGTTATACGAAGAAAGTTATAATCAAGGGTATAATTTTAACGCATCTCGCTATTTTGATATTCCGGTTCCTTATTTGTTTGCTGGAAATGCAGAGAATCAAGTAGGAAATGGGAGTGGTTTGTCTGAAGGTGCTAATAGAGCACTAGTTGGGCGGTTGAATTATGATTTTATGAGTAAATACATGTTTGAATTTTCTTTCCGATACGATGGGTCTTCTAAATTTCCGGAAGGTAAACAATGGGGCTTTTTCCCCAGTATATTGTTGGGTTACCGTCTTTCTGAAGAGCCTTTCATTAAAGAAAATATTCCTTTAATTAGTAACTTAAAACTTAGAGGTTCTTGGGGTCGACTTGGAGACGATAGCGCGTCATCTTATCAGTTTGTAGAGGGCTTTGACTATCCGCAATCCACTAATCATCGTAGTGGCATCCCACAAGGCTATGTATTCGGCGATACCTTTGTTAATGCTCTTGGCTTTCGTAATGCACCAAATCCAGATATCACTTGGTTTACTTCTACTATGAAAAACATAGGAGCTGATGTGGATTTTGATAATGGATTATTTGGGCTATCTGTTGACTTATTTCAACGTGATCGCGATGGACTGCTAGCTACTCCTTCGGTTGTAGTGCCTGGTACTTTTGGAGTCGGAATATCACAAGCAAATATGAATGCTGATCGGACTAAGGGATTTGAAGTTGAATTAAGACATCATAATCGAATTGGTAATTTTGTTTATAATGCAACAGGTTTTGTTAGTATGACTCGAACAATGCAAACTAAAATTATCCAACCAGATCGGGCTAATTCTTATGATTATTGGAGGAATAATCTAGTAAATCGTTACAATGATATCTGGTTTGGGAAAGGTTCTGCAGGACAATATCAGACTTATGAGGAAATTGCCAATTCTGTCTATTCAGATGCCACTACACTTCCAGGGGATCCGATTTATGAAGATTGGAATGGCGATGGTGTAATTGATGATAGTGATAAACACCCGATTGCAACCTCAACCAATCCTAACGCAGATTTTAGCAATAGACCTAATTATCCATTAATGAACTTTGGACTTACGCTTAGTGGGCAGTGGAAAGGGGTGGACTTTAATCTTTTATTTCAAGGTGCAGCGATGTCATATGTGTCTTATGGCGAACAGTTACTTTCACCTTTAGCGTGGGATGGTAATGCATTAGGCTTGTTATTTGATCGTTGGCATCCTGCAGATTCTAATAAAGATCCGTATGATCCATCTAATGTTTGGGTTTCCGGATATTATCCTTATGGCAAGGTTAGGGCAGAGGATTCTTCTGAATTTAACATTCAGAATGGTGCCTATTTACGATTAAAAAGCATAGAATTGGGATATACATTGCCTAAATTCGGTTTTTTGAAAGATGCAGGTGTTAAAAATTTGCGTTTGTATGTAAATGCCTATAATCTGTTTACTATTACTAAAGTGAGAGGAGTAGATCCTGAAAAGCCGTCTGAAAGTTCTGGGTATTTATATCCTTTAAATCGGACTTTTAATTTTGGTGGTACGATTACATTCTGATTTATAAATTATAGAATTTATTGAAAGATGAAAAAAAATAAATATATATTAATTGCTACATTTTGTGGAACTTTATTGATTATGCTGGGCTCATGTGTAGATTTAGATATTTCTCCTAAGACAATACTCACCACTGAATATGTCTATAGTGAAAGTGGAGTTAAAGCTTATATGGCTGGAATGTACAATCACTTACCGATGGAAGATTTTCATTATGATACTCAGAGAAGTGATGCCGATAATGAGGCTGGGTATTTCAATTCTATTATGATCGGATCTTTTTGGAATTCGACGGGAGAGATGCTAAATGCAAATAATGTTGGAATTCAGCGTCATAGAACTGGTTATTGGGGTGACGGTTTTAAAATTATTCGTCAGGCAAATACTTTGATCACTGATTTGCCGAAACATCCTGAGCTAGGAGCTCAAACTGATGCGTGGATTGCTGAAGCTAAATTCATCAGAGCTTGGGTCTATTTTCAATTGGTGAAACGTTATGGTGGATTGCCTCTTATCGAGACTCCTCAAACATTGGATCCAAATGATGAAACGACTTTATATGTGGCTCGAAGTAGCCACGCTGATACTTTTGATTTTATTTTGAAGGACTTAGATGATGCATATGAGGGGTTGCCGTCCACGAGTGATGCCGGACGTGCAAATAAATATGTAGCTGCTGCATTTAAGAGTCGAGTTGCACTTTATGCTGCAACTACCGCTAGATATGGTTCTATGAAATTTCCAAATTGGGAGGTTGATGGCGTTTTGTTAGAAGGGATACCAAGTGATAAAGCCAATGGGTATTTCAAGCAGGCATGGGATGCTGCTAAATTGGTGGAAGGACATTTTCAACTTCATAGAGGGAATGCCGATCAAACAGCAAATTATGCTGAAATTTGGGAAAAAGCTGATAATAATGAAGAATCCATTTTTATTCGTAAATATGATTATACGATGTGGACACATTCATTTGATGCGATAATGGCGCCTCCCCGAATGACCACTACATACGGTGGTCGATATAATCCTACATTGGACTGGGTTGAATTGTTTGATGGGCTCCCTTTAGATTCTAAAGGACATTTTAGCGCATTTGATTTGAATGGTAATTATATTGTTTACGATAATTGTCATCAACTATGGGATGGCGTTGAACCTCGTTTGAGAGCAAATTTACTTCTTCCGGGGCAAGTAGTGAAAGGAGGAATGAAAGTCGATTTACGTGCGGGCATCTTTACTAAGGATATTGATCCGACAGTACGTAAATTCAAAAAGTTCAGTATTGATGATGGTGTTTTGGGGAATAGCTACAAGGCTCAGCAAAGTAGTGCTCCAGAAAAAAACATGTTTGGTGGAGGTAATAATAATGTTGGCCCAATTATTTGGTCTACGGCTGATCCACGTAGTCAACCTGCTAGTGACATCTATAATGTTGATGGGATTAAAATACTGAGAAACGGTTTGGACGGTCCCAAGATTGATGGTAATAGTGGAACCAGTACTTTAACAGGTTTTCATGGGCGTAAATATCTGGATATTTCTATGCCGGTTGGTAATACAAAGTTGGAAGAATCTACTCAGTCTTGGACAGAAATTCGCTATGCTGAAGTTCTTCTTAATCGTGCTGAGGCGGCTGTAGAGTTGGCTCAAAATGGTGAGTCTGTTTACAATGGAGTGGACCTGTTTCAGGATGCATTTGAGTGTATTAACGATATACGTGATCGCGCTGGGGCTGTTTTACTAACAGATAAAAATCAATTATCCTCTACTGAGCCTGCTTATGTAAATTGGAACATAAGTCCAAGACTTGGAAGGCAAGGTTTGGGCGGATTTGTGGAGGCCCCTAACCGAGGTTTACAGATTGTCCGTGTAGAACGCTATAAAGAACTGGCTTTTGAAAGTAAAATTTATTGGGATCTATTGCGTTGGTTTACTTATGATACGCAAATCAATCAGTATCGTAAACGAGGGCTATATTCTTTTATGTTCAGTAAAGGAGCTACAGTTGATGAAAATGGAATTCCCGATGGTAAATATATTTATGATGCAAAGAATTTGGAGACAGGCAGTGACCGTATTACCTTTTCTATAAATAATTATTACGAAGGAATACCTAGCGATGAATTAAAAAAGAACCCGTTACTGCAAAAGAATAGAAATCAGTAAATATAATAAATTATATTTTAAGTAAGAAAGAATATTATTATGAAAAAGTTGATAATTTTATTATTTAGTGCCCTATTTATGATCTCATGTGAGATAGATAATTATGACAGTCCCGATGCTACTATTCAGGGAACAGTATATGATCAAAACGGTCAGCCTTTCCAAGTTGGTCAGGGCTCAGGCATTATTAGGATGCGTGAAATAAGCTGGGCAAAGGATTCGGCAGATTATGTAGGGAATCAAACTTTGAAGGTGATGCAAGATGGTACATATCGTAATACTAAATGGTTCTCGGGAACATATCGTATGTTACCTTATGCAGGGGCTTTTTATCCTTATGATGATGAATTGCAGGATGGCAATGATGCAGGGGATTTAGTGAAAATTTCAAATACGACGACTAAAGATTTTACAGTTACTCCCTATTTAACAATTGAATGGGTCGATAAACCGACCGTTACATCAGATAATCGTATAATGTGTACAGTCCGTTTTAAACGTAACCAAAAGCTTGGTTATGAAATGCCAGATGTGAGAGAAGCTTGGTTATTAGTTTCAAATACAGTGAATACAAATGCTCGATTATTAGATTATTATCCGAAAGCACTATCCTTAACTAATGATATGGAAGAGATGGTTTTATCTTTTGTCTCTGAACCTGTAAAATATGTGGGGGTGGATTATTGGATTCGAGTTTCTATGAATTGTCAGACAGCTGTAGGAAAGCCCGAAACTAATTATCCAGGGATGGGATCAAACAACTATTCGACAATTGAAAAAGTGCATGTACCTTAATTTGCATGAGTTTTTCAATTAATTAATGATTATTTATGAATTTCTGTTTGTGGAGAATCTATCTGCAAATAGGATTATATTCTTTTAATTCGAATCAAGAAATCTGTAGGCTACAAATTAAAGATTGTCTGAAGAATAAAATAGGATATATATAATCGAGAAGGAGAGGCCTATCTTTTGAATAGGCCTTCTTTTTTCATAGAGTAAAAAATCTATGTACTGCTATTTTTTTAGTCGCTTTATTCTTAATTTCAGGAGATACACAAGCTCTATTAAAAGAAATTTTTTCATTATGGGCCGTAGGTTGTGCGAATTGTCGCAATTCTAGTGATGTTTTTCATTTCAAAGATGCATATGTCTGTTTTGGATTTGTTGTTGGAATCATGGCTTTCCCATGGATATGTATTTGAGAATTATAATGCAGAAATAGGTGAAGGCGATGGTGTGTTGAAAAAATAATAAGTTTTATTATTGGGGATATTTATTGGGATATGTTTTGTTGATTGAAAACAAAGTTGTTGAATTTAGTTATTAATAGTATGAAGAATGGTTTTTTAGTATTAGCCGCTTCTTTGCTGTTGAGTTTAGGAGTGGAAGCTAAAGTAGAGTTGCCGTCTGTTTTGGCAAGTAATATGGTGCTTCAACAGCAGACAAAAGTAAAATTGTGGGGAAAAGCTTCTCCGAATGCGAAGCTGTCTGTCAAGACCTCTTGGAGCAATCAAACTGTTCGCACGACAGTCGGTTCCGATGGAGCGTGGAGTTTGGATATTAATACTCCGGAGGCAGGAGGGCCTTATCAGATTGTAGTGAATGATGGTGAAATGTTGACATTGGACAATGTGTTGATTGGAGAAGTCTGGTTTTGTTCCGGCCAATCGAATATGGAAATTCCCATGCGTGGATTTGACCGTCAACCGCTGAAAGAGACGAATGATATCATAGCCAAAGCGAAACCTTCTACTCCTATCCGTGTGTTCAATACAGATTCAAAAGATGGCAGATGGGTGCGCCAGTCCAGCAAAAAGCCGCAGGAAGATTGTCAAGGTGAATGGCTGACAAATACATCAGAGAACGTGGCGAACGTCAGTGCCACTTCTTACTATTTTGCTCGATACATACAAGAGGTGTTGGACGTTCCGGTGGGTATCATAGTGGCTACGTTGGGTGGATCGAAAGTGGAACCTTGGATGAGCCGTGAAGCTCTGAGTCCGTTCAAGGACATCGATCTTTCCATTTTGGACAACGATGAGCCTGTTGAAAATGCGACCGTGACCCCTTGTGTGCTTTACAATGCCAAAGTGGCTCCTTTCCTCAATTATGCCATCAAAGGATTCCTGTGGTACCAAGGAGAAAGCAATCGGGATAATTATGGCATGTATAAGAACTTAATGCCCGCTTTTGTTAAAGATTTGCGGAACAGATGGGGACGGGGAGACTTGCCGTTCTATTTTGTTGAAATAGCTCCTTTCAATTACGAAGGTGCGAATGGAATTTCCGCGGCACGGTTAAGGGAGGTTCAGTGCCAGAACATGAAAGATATCCCCAACAGCGGCATGGTGTCTACGATAGACATCGGCAATCCGGTCTTTATTCATCCGATGGACAAGGCTACTGTGGGACAACGGCTGGCTTGGTGGGCTTTGGCACGGACTTATGGGAAGAAAGGTTTTGGGTATGCTTCGCCTATTTATGACTCCATGGAGGTGTCCGGCAACAAGATTTATATCAACGTGCGCAATGCAGAGCGTGGTCTGTGCCCCATGTGGACTTTCTTGAAGGGATTTGAAATTGCCGGAGAGGATAAGGTTTTTTATCCCGCTTTTGCCGAAATCGAAACGGAAAGTTGCCGTTTAGCAGTATCAAGTGACAAAGTGCGTCATCCCGTGGCTATCCGATACGCCTATAAAAATTATGCGGAAGCTACGGTGTTCAACATCTACGGACTGCCATTAGTGGCCTTCCGTACAGACAATTGGGAGAAGTGATGAAAGCATTTCTATTATTCATGTGTTTAGGGTTTTTCTTTGGAGTAACTCCATTGGAAGCCCAAAAACGGGTCGATTTATCGCTATGGCCTAAAGGAACTTTGGTCGCGGGAAAGGAAGCACACTCTTTGGCGGTATACCTCCCCGATATTCCCAATGGTATGGCTGTCATCATGTGCCCGGGTGGCGGCTATGACCACTTGGCTTCTACTTACGAAGGGCATGATATGGCTTCTTGGTTTGCGAAACAAGGGGTTATTTATGCCGTATTGGAGTATCGTTTACCCAACGGAAAGAGTGAAGTGCCATTGACTGATGCAGAACAAGCCGTGCGGTTACTGCGTAGCAAAGCGGCTGAATGGAGTCTGAATCCTCATCGCATAGGTATCATGGGAGCTTCTGCAGGAGGGCATCTTGCTGCTTCTTTGGCAACACTGTATGGCAATGAGGAGGTGCGCCCCGATTTCCAAATTCTTTTGTATCCGGTAATCTCTATGCAAAATAATATTACGAATATCGGTTCGCGAAATATGCTATTAGGAGCAAAGCCGTCGACGACTTTGTTGGAAAGGTATTCCTTGGAAAAGCAGGTCTCGCAAGAAACGCCGCAAGCTTTTATTGTGCTTTCGGACGATGACAAAGGGGTGCTGCCTATGAACAGTATTCGTTATTATTTGGCTTTGCACCGTTGCGGGGTACCGGTGGCCCTGCATATTTACACATCCGGTGGACATGGATGGGGATTTAAGGATAGTTTCTTGTATAAGGAACAATGGACACACGAATTAGCGAAGTGGCTACGCGACGGCCTCATCTGGTAATTCTTATTTCATCAAATTTATTTAATTAGACAGATAAAATGAAAAAGAATCAAATCATACTAACAATGCTTGTATGCTTACTGTATTGTGTTTCAGAGGGGCAAGCGAAAATCACATTGCCTCCTTTATTTTCTGACGGGATGGTGTTGCAACAGCAATCGTCTGTAGTTATTTGGGGGAGCACAGACCGTGCAGGGACATCCGTTTCCATCAAAACCTCGTGGAACGGGAAAAGTTATAAAGGCACTGCTGACGATACAGGACGTTGGCGGCTGAAAATCGAGACCCCAGAGTCTGGCGGACCGTATAAGTTGGAGATAAGCGATGGAGAAAAGGTATACATAGACAACGTTCTCATCGGTGAAGTCTGGCTTTGCTCCGGACAGTCTAATATGGACATGAGGGTAAGCGGACGATATGGAGATCCTGTCATTGGTTCGTTGGATGCTATTGTCACCTCTGAGAATCCGGAAATCCGCATGTTTACGGTTGAGCGCAAGATGGAATCGAAGCCTCTGCGGAATTGTAAAGGAGAGTGGCAGCAAGCTTCTCCTGAAACAGTTCCTGAATTTTCCGCAATCGGATATTTCTTTGCCCGCAAATTGTACGAAGTACTGAAAGTGCCCGTGGGTATTATTCATGCCAGCTACGGCGGTTCACGGGTGGAAGCTTGGATGAGTAAAGAAGGGGCAAAGCCTTATAAAGAGCTGCCCGAAGTTCGCAATTCCTCCATTCTCTATAACGGCATGTTGAATCCGATCGTAGGCTATGGCATACGGGGCTGCTTATGGTATCAGGGGGAAGCTAATGTAGATGCCCCTGACCTGTATATGCAATTGTTTCCCTCTTTGGTTGCCGATTGGCGCGAAAAATGGGGTATTGGAGAGTTCCCATTTTATTATGCTCAGATAGCCCCTTTCAAGTATCATTATAAGGGAGATGAGCAGAAGAATAATTCCGCTTATTTGCGTGAAGCGCAGATGAAATGCTTGAAACTCATTCCTTCGTCGGGGATGGTCGTTTTGATGGATGTCGGAGATTCACTCACGATACATCCCATGCAGAAAGAGGCTGTAGGAAACCGATTTGCCTACCTTGCATTGGGTAAGATTTATGGCAAATGCGGGTTCCCTACAACCGGTCCGTTGTATAAAAAGATACGGATAGAAGGCAATACTGCCATCCTTTTTTTTGACGAGATTTGGAAAGGGTTGACTTCCTTCCGCAAGCCATTGACGGGGTTTGAGATAGCCGGAAGCGATAGAAAGTTTTATCCGGCCCAGGTGCAATGGGGGAAGGACATGCAGACATTGGTGGTATATAGCTCTCAAGTAGCCTCTCCTGTAGCTGTGCGATATGCTTTCTGTGATTACATGAAAGGATGCCTTTACAACACGGCCGGTCTACCAGCTTCTTCGTTTAGAACCGACGAATGGTAAATATATAAACTTATAATCAAAGAATGAGAGTATGAAATATCGATTAAATATGCTATTTTTATTGGCTTTAGGATTCGGGTTATTATCTTGTACAAAAAACGATCCTGCCGAGAAGTTTACCGATTACGTTAATATATTTATCGGTACGGGAGGGCATGGGCATACTTTTCCGGGAGCTGTTTTGCCACATGGCATGGTACAACTGAGCCCTGATACCCGTCTGAACGGATGGGATGCCTGCTCTGGTTATTATTATGATGATCCTTCCATTATCGGTTTTAGTCATACTCATCTGAGTGGAACGGGGATAGGAGATTATGGAGATATCCTGTTTATGCCGATGAATGGAGAGAAACCTCTGGTTGCAGGAAGTGCAGAGAATCCCGATGGAGGATATCGTTCTCGTTTCTCTCATAAAAATGAAACGGCTCATCCGGGATATTATCAGGTTTTACTGACGGACGATTCAATAAATGTGGAGCTGACCGCTGGTACTAGGGTTGGTTTTCATCGGTACACATACTCATCACCCGGAGATGCCGGGCTGATTATTGATATGGAGCCGACCATTCATGGTCATCAGCATCCGGTTACGGAAATAAGGGTGGTGAATGATTCTACCATTGAAGGGATGAAATATACAAAAGGGTGGGCAAAGAATCATTACGTATATTTCTATGCCGTCTTTTCTACTTCTTTTTCTTATCGTCTTTATTCGGGAGAAGAATCGTTGAACGGTGTTGACCATGTGAGCTGTAATGCGGCAAAAGCTGTGCTCTCTTTTGATAAGATAGGCAAGGATAAAAAGGTCTTAATAAAGGTAGGAATATCCAGTGTTGACACGGAGGGAGCTAAAAAGAATCTGGAAGCAGAGATACCGCATTGGGATTTTGATCGGATAGTCAGGAAGGCTAACGAAACATGGAACAAAGAATTATCCAAGATAGACGTTGAAACGAAGGATACAAATAGTCGTACCGTGTTTTATACTTCCTTGTATCATACGGCCCTCTCTCCCTATATAGCATCGGATGTCGATGGAAGGTATCGCACCATGAATCAGGAAATCAAAGAGGATTCTTCTTATACTAACTATACGGTTTTCTCTTTGTGGGATACGTTCCGTGCGTTGCATCCTCTTTATACAATCATAGAACCGGATTTGAATCAGGCTCTGATTCGCTCTCTTTTGAGAAAATATGGTGAGTTAGGTGTATTGCCGAAATGGGAGCTTGCTTCTAATGAAACTGGTACGATGATTGGTTATCACGCTGTGTCTGTCATCGTAGATGCTTTTATGAAGAATCAACGTAATTTTCCGCTAGAGAAAGCATTAAAAGCGTGCATCCGTTCTTCGGTTTATGATACGACGGGGATTAGCCCGTGGATGGACCGCTCTGTTTTAAATGATAAAATAATGCCGCTGGCGTTGAAGTATAAAAACGAAAAAGGATACGTCCCTTTTGATAAATGTGGTGCTTCGGTGGCTCAGGGATTGGAATTTGCCTATGACGACTGGCTGATAGCACAAATGGCAAAGGCTTTGGGGCACAAAGATGTTTATAACAAATACACGGAGCTGAGCCGGAATTACAAAAACTATTTTGATCCGTCTACCCGGTTAATGCGTGGAAAGATGGATAACGGAGACTGGGTGACACCTTTTGACCCGACTGCTTTGGGGCACTCTTCCGGTTACGTTGAAGGAAACGCCTGGCAATGGGCTTGGTTTGTTCCTGAAGATGTAGAAGGTTTAATAAAACTGATGGGAGGAAAAAAACAGTTTGCGGCCCATCTGGATACTTTGTTTACGATGAGTTCCCACCTGAGCGGTGATGTTGCTTCTTTGGCGGATGTGACGGGAATGATCGGCCAATATGCCCATGGCAATGAGCCCAGTCATCACATACCTTACTTGTATAATTATGCAGGAGAGCCATGGAAAACACAAGCCTTGACGGATTCTATATTGACTTCACTCTATTTTAATGATCCGAATGGTTTGTCGGGTAATGAAGATTGCGGACAAATGTCTGCCTGGTATGTGCTGAATGCAATGGGATTCTATTCTTTCTGCCCTGGACGTCCTGTTTATGCTATCGCCCGACCGTTGTTTGATAAAGTAACTATTCACTTGGATAACGGTAATTTATTCACTATTATTGCGCATAATAACAGTCGGCAGAATAAATATATTCAGGCAGTGACACTCAACAAACGAAAGCTGAATATTCCCGAGTTTACTCATCAGGAATTGATGAACGGAGGAGTTTTGGAATTTACGATGGGTGATAAGCCTGCTAAGAACGTATTTAAATAGGTGGTATATATTAATGGAAGAATGAAAAGGATAACTTGTTTGTTAATAGCGGCTTTGTCCGCAGGGAGTGTGTGTGCCGCAGGGGAGAGTCATATCTATAAGAAAGGTTGGATTGACTTTAATAAGAACGGAGTAAAGGATGTATATGAAGACTCTGATGCTTCTCTTGAAAAGCGTGTAGTCGATTTACTCTCACAAATGACGCTCGAAGAGAAGACCTGCCAAATGGCTACTTTATACGGTTCGGGTAGAGTATTGAAAGAAGCCGGCCCTACCGCTGAGTGGAGTCATGAAATATGGAAAGACGGTATCGGTAATATTGACGAACAGGCTAATGGCTTGGGCAAATTCGGTTCCGAACTTTCATTTCCTTATCTTAATAGTGTGAAAAACAGGCAGAGTATTCAGCGATGGTTTGTCGAAAAAACACGTTTGGGCATTCCTGTTGATTTTACCAATGAAGGAATACGGGGATTGTGTCATGATAGGGCTACTATGTTTCCTGCCCAATGCGGACAGGGAGCTACATGGGATAAGTCGCTTATTCGCGAAATAGCACGGGTTACTGCGGAAGAGGCTATAGCCTTGGGATATACCAATATTTATTCTCCCATTTTGGATATAGCTCAGGATCCTCGCTGGGGGCGAGTCGTTGAATCTTACGGAGAAGATCCTTACCTAGTGGGCGAACTGGGTAAGCAAATGATCCTTGGCCTGCAATCGCATGGACTGGTGTCTACTCCCAAGCATTTTGCTGTTTACAGCATTCCGGTGGGCGGCCGTGACGGTGGTACGCGTACCGATCCTCATGTAGCTCCCCGTGAAATGCGGACACTTTATTTGGAACCTTTCCGAAAGGGCATTCAGGAGGCCGGGGCCTTAGGGGTGATGAGTTCGTACAATGATTATGACGGAGAACCGATTACCGGAAATTATCATTTCCTGACAGAAATACTGCGTCAACAATGGGGCTTTAAAGGATATGTGGTCTCGGATAGCGAGGCCGTAGAGTTTCTGAAAACAAAACATAAGGTAGCAACCTCCGAAGCAGATGCTGTGGCGCAAGCGGTTAACGCCGGATTAAACGTGCGTACCAATTTCACCTTGCCTCAGGACTTCATTCTTCCTCTTCGTCGGGCGATTGAAGAAGGAAAAGTTTCTCTTCATACGATTGACCAACGGGTAACGGACATCTTGCGGGTTAAATTTATAATGGGGCTGTTTGATAATCCTTATAAAGGTAACGACAAGAGCCCGGAGCTAGTTGTTCACAGCAAAGAGCATCAGTCCGTATCCATGCGTGCAGCTTTGGAATCAATCGTTTTACTAAAGAATGAAAACAAGCTGCTTCCTCTGTCGAAAGATTTGAAAAAGATTGCGGTAATTGGCCCTAATGCTAAAGAAATAAAGAACCTGATCTGCCGTTATGGTCCGGCCAATGCTCCGATCCATACTGTGTATGACGGTATAAAGGCGTATCTGCCGGAAGCGGAAGTTAGTTATGCCAAGGGTTGTGACATTATTGATAAGCATTTTCCCGAAAGCGAACTCTATGATGTTCCTTTGGATAGACAAGAACAGGATTCTATAGAAGAAGCTGTTGCACTGGCTAAAGCTTCAGATGTCGCTATTTTGGTGTTAGGTGGTAATGAAAAGACCGTTCGTGAAGAATATTCCCGCACTAGTCTGAACCTTTGCGGGCGACAGGAACAATTGTTGGAAGCTGTTTGCGCGACGGGCAAACCGGTTGTTTTATTACTCGTCGACGGGCGTGCGGCCACAATTAACTGGGCTGAAAAGTATGTTCCGGCTATTGTTCATGCCTGGTTTCCGGGCGAGTTTATGGGAGATGCAGTGGCACAAGTTATTTTCGGTGATTACAATCCGGACGGTAAGCTGGCTGTCACTTTCCCTAAATCGGTAGGGCAAATTCCATTTGCTTTTCCTTTTAAACCAGGTTCTGATTCCGAAGGACATGTGCGGGTAAGCGGAGCCCTTTATCCATTTGGCTATGGGTTGAGTTATACCACTTTTGCGTATAGCAAATTAGTTGTCCATACACCTGTCGTGGCAATGCGGGAGAATGTTAGTATTAGCTGCAATGTAAAGAATACAGGTACGCGGGCAGGTGATGAAGTTGTTCAACTATACCTTCGGGATGATTACAGCTCGGTAACAACTTATCTGAAGATATTACGAGGATTTGAACGTATCCATTTGTTACCGGGAGAGGAAAAAACGGTTGACTTTATGTTGACTCCCCAAGAACTGGGCTTGTGGGATAAAAATAACAACTTTGTTGTGGAACCGGGCTCCTTTACAGTGATGATTGGGAGTTCTTCGGAAGATATTCGATTGACCGGTGCCTTTGAGGTGAAATGATTTAGTGATGCCATACCCGTTTCTAAAGATGCAGAGTATTTAAAAGATGGTTGCGGGAACCAAGAAAACAAGAGAGGAGGAAACCTGATGATTTCCCCCTCTCTTTCTATGTTTAATCTTAAAGATTATTGAATTTCCGTACCCCAAGATTGGCTAGCCAAGCGTTGGTAGCTACGATATCTCCATTTAGCGTTTTCTTCGGCGGCTTTGAAAAGTTCGGCAGCTTCAGAAGGATATTGTTTCATTACTGAAGTGTAGCGTACTTCACCTTTCAGGAAGTTAGAGAATTCCGCCCAGTTTGGTTCCTTAGAATCAAGAGTGAATGGATTCTTTCCTTCTGCTTCTAAAGCAGGATTGTAACGCCACAAGTGCCAGTAACCACATTTAACAGCCTCTTCTTGTTCAGCTTGGGCTTTGCCCATACCGGCCTTCAAGCCGTGGCTGATACATGGAGAATAAGCGATGATCAGTGATGGTCCGGGATAAGCTTCTGCTTCACGGATGGCTTTCAATGTTTGAGCCTGGTCGGCGCCCATTGCGATCTGTGCAACGTATACATAGCCGTAGGTTGTAGCCATCAAGCCAAGGTCTTTCTTGCGTATTCTCTTACCTGCGGCAGCAAACTTAGCAATCGCACCTACCGGAGTCGATTTAGATGACTGTCCACCTGTATTTGAATAAACTTCAGTATCCAAGACCAGGATATTTACGTCTTTTCCGCTGGCAATTACATGGTCGAGCCCACCGTAACCGATATCGTAAGAAGCACCGTCACCACCGATAATCCATTGAGAACGTTTTACCAGATAGTGTTTCAGAGAAGCAATTTCTTTGCAATGTTTGCAATCGCAAGCTTCTACCAAAGGAGTGATCTTGTTAGCCAGTTCCTTCGTCTTTTCTGCATCAAGCATGTTTTCTACCCAATCGTTGAAAAGAGCTTTCAATTCGTCAGAGCAGCAGTCAGATGCCTGAGCTTCAGTCATCAGTCTGACAAGACGAGCACGCATCTTTTCGTTAGCAAGTTCCATACCCATACCAAATTCGCAGAAGTCTTCGAACAATGAGTTAGCCCAAGCAGGTCCTTGTCCGTCTTCGTTTGTAGTATAAGGAGTAGCAGGTACTGAACCCGAGTAGATAGAAGAACATCCTGTAGCGTTGGCTACCATTTCGCGGTCACCAAACAACTGAGTGATCAGTTTCACGTAAGGAGTTTCGCCACAACCGGAGCAAGCTCCTGAGAACTCGAATAACGGAGTAGCAAACTGAGAGTTCTTTACGTTGGCTTTGATGTCTACCAAATGTTGTTTGCTCTTTACATCCTCAGCACAATATTCCCAGTTAGGCGCTTCGCTTAATTGAGATTCCAGATGCTTCATGCTCAACGCTTTGCCACCCTTCTTTGGGTTACCCGGACAAACATCGACACAGTTGCCGCAGCCCAGACAATCCAATACGTCTACCTGAATACGGAAAGTCATGTCGGCAAATTGCTTACCTACAGCTTTCAGTGATGGGAATTTAGCGGCTTTTTGCTCTTCAGTGTCCAGTACGAAAGGACGGATAGAAGCGTGAGGGCAAACATAAGCACACTTATTACACTGGATACAGTTTTCGGGTTCCCATTCAGGAACGAAAGCTGCTACACCACGTTTTTCGTATTTAGCTGTTCCTTGTTGCCATGTTCCGTCTTCGATGCCTTTGAAAGCAGATACCGGAAGTAAATCACCGTCTTGTGCATTCACCGGACGAACTACTTCGTTGATGAAAGCAGGATCATTGTTTGTTGTGGCATCCTCATCCGGCAGGTTAGCCCAGGCAGGATCGATTGTGCATTGTTTGTATTCTCCGCCACGATCTACGGCAGCATAATTCTTGTTGATAACGTCTTCTCCCTTTTTGCCGTAAGACTTAACAATGAATTTCTTCATTTGCTCGATAGCCAAATCTACAGGAATTACGTTTGCGATGCGGAAGAAGGCAGATTGCAGAATTGTATTGGTGCGGTTGCCCAAACCAATCTCTTGTGCTATCTGTGTAGCGTTGATATAATAAACAGTGATGTTGTTTTTTGCAAAGTTGCGTTTTACCTTGTTAGGCAGGTTCTTGGCCAACTCTTCATCATTCCAGATGGTATTTAGCAAGAAGGTTCCGTTTTTCTGTAAACCGCGGGTTACGTCGTACATTCTCAGGTAAGCCTGTACGTGGCAAGCTACAAAATTCGGAGTGTTTACCAAATAAGTAGAGCGGATAGGAGTGTTACCGAAACGAAGGTGAGAACAAGTGAAACCACCCGATTTCTTTGAATCATAAGAGAAGTAAGCCTGACAATGTTTGTCGGTGTTGTCTCCGATAATCTTTACCGAGTTTTTGTTGGCGCCCACAGTACCGTCGGCACCCAAACCGTAGAACTTAGCTTCGTACATGCCTGCGCCGCCTAATGCAATTTCTTCCTTTACCGGCAGAGAGGTAAACGTTACGTCGTCTACGATGCCGATAGTGAAATGATTTTTAGGCAAAGCCAGACCAAGGTTCTCGAATACAGACAGAATCTGTGCGGGAGTTGTGTCTTTTGAAGAAAGTCCGTAGCGTCCGCCAACAATGAACGGAGCGTTTTCAGTACCGTAGAAGCAGTCCTTAACATCCAGATACAAAGGCTCACCGTTTGCACCCGGTTCTTTTGTTCTGTCTAACACGGCAATGCGTTTTGCTGTTTTGGGCACAGCGGCAAGGAAATGTTTGGCAGAGAATGGGCGATATAAATGTACGGCAACCAATCCTACTTTTTCTCCTTGAGATGCCAGATAGTCGATCGCTTCGCGGGCAGCTTCAGTAACAGAGCCCATGGCGATGATTACACGTTCTGCATCATCCGCACCATAGTAATCGAACAAGTTGTATTTGCGTCCGGTAATCTTAGAGATTTCATTCATATAATCCTCTACGATAGCAGGAACATCTTCATAGAAGGGGTTGGCTGCTTCTCTGTGTTGAAAATATACGTCCGGATTCTCAGCCATACCACGTGCTACGGGGGTAGATGGGTTTAGGGCGCGATTACGGAATTCGGCTAAAGCTTCTTGGTCAATCAGGTGAGCCAGGTCATCATTCTCCAACATTTCGATTTTCTGAATTTCGTGTGATGTACGGAATCCGTCGAAGAAGTTCATGAAAGGAACGCGAGATTTGATAGTTGCTAAGTGTGCCACGCCTGCAAGATCCATCACTTCCTGTACGGAGCCTTCTGCCAACATGGCAAAACCGGTTTGACGGGCAGCCATCACATCCTGGTGGTCGCCAAAGATAGAAAGAGCTTGAGTGGCTAGTGCACGGGCAGATACATGGAATACGCAAGGAAGCAGTTCCCCCGAAATCTTATACATATTCGGAATCATCAAAAGAAGACCCTGAGAAGCTGTGTAAGTAGTAGTTAATGCTCCGGCCTGAAGCGAACCGTGAACGGCACCTGCTGCGCCGCCCTCGGATTGCATTTCCTGCACCAAAACTGTTTCGCCGAAGATGTTCTTACGTCCTGCGGCAGCCCATTCGTCTACGTATTCGGCCATAGTCGAAGATGGGGTGATAGGGTAGATCGCAGCTACTTCCGAGAACATGTACGAGACATGCGCTGCAGCCTGATTACCATCACAAGTGATGAATTTCTTCTGTTTAGTCATAACTAAATTATTATTTAAGTAAAAAATATTAATACAAAAAGCCAAAGATCCAGATAGGAATCTGTTTACCGTGGCCTATTTCCAGATTATGCATAACATGTGTCACATTGGGGCTATTCTTCACCTTGTATCCTTCGCAGCATATTTTAAAAGGCGTGGTTTCGTCTACTAAAAAAGAAGAACCTTTGTCGCCTTTATGCAGCTTATGATCTTTATACATGGTGTTCAGGAAAAAAGTGTCGAGCACATCCTGTTCTTCCACGTTAAGAGGATAGATAGTATACATCAGGTTGGTGTTATGCATCATGATTTTGGCCGGTTTCTTAGGAAACGCTTGTCCTTTGGGGTAAATCATGTTAATCATTCGTGCATCGGCCAGATATTTGATGTAGTTCATCACTGTAGCCCGTGATGTTTGTATGTCACTTGCCAGTTGGCTCACGTTGGGCGCTTTGGGCCCTTCTACCGCCAGCAGGTATAATAGTTTCTTTATTTTGGGCAGATACTTCAGCTCTATTTGTTTGATGAGCAGAATGTCTACCTCTACCATCATATTCATGGTCTTGAGCAGGTTCTCGGAGAAATTACGTTTCTCGAGAAAGAACGGATAGAAACCATGGTGCAGGTAGTCTTGAAAATAATCCAGCGGCTTTACTTTCGACAGTACGCCTTTGGCTATTTGTTCGTGGTTGTTGAGTATTTCTTCGAGTGTGTAGGCCCTGAATTTCATGCCCGTGTGCAGGTTCAAAAACTCCCGAAAAGAGAAACCTCTCAGGTTGTAGCTTTTCACGATGTCTCCCAACTCAAGGTTTTCTTCCTTCAATCTCATCACTGACGAACCGGTGAAAACAATTTTCAGATTCGGGAAGCGATCGTAGCAGATGCGCAATTCCCGGCTCCAACCATCGTACTTAAAGACCTGATCGATGAGCAAAACTTTTCCGCCGGAACGGTGAAACTCGCCTGCAAAATCGACGATTGTGTGCCCCGAAAAGTAGAAATTGTTCATGTTGATAAAGAGGCAGGAACGATTGGTTCCGAATTTCTCTTTGGCGTATTGAAGCAAAAAGGTGGTTTTCCCTACTCCACGAGTGCCTTTTATGCCTATAAGACGGTCGTTCCAATCTATTTCATCCATCAGATCACGACGTACAGGGGCATTGGTGTGCTCTACAAGATAAGCGTGCGTACGGTAAAATGCTTCCATCTGTTATTTGTTTTTCGGGCTACAAATATACTCTTTATTTCTAATATTTGCAAAGTAGAGATAGCAAAAGATGTTATTTGCTTCATAATTTATATTTTATAACGTTGTGACAGTTTGTCATTTCCGACGGCTCAGATTCTTGTATATCGAAGCTAAGGCAAGTGCCCACCCGAAAAACGCTTCAATTTACCGCCTGCCACTCCTATTTTGTTTTTAATATCGTATGTTTGGTGACGGATGCTCTGTCTGTTTCACTATATGCTGATCAAATGAATTTTATATGTGTGTTTTGGTTTCATATTGTTTATTTTGGGAAGTGTGCATCGATGGAGGAACTGGCGTGCAATTGGCGGTTCATCTTTGCCAAATTAGGCTTTCGATGGCTTCAGGTTGGGAATATATAGGTGTTTTGCTGAAATGCAACCGTCTTAAACTTCAAATGCAACCGTGTTGAGGCTCAAATGCAACCGTCTTTCGGGTGAATGGAACCGTTCTTTCGGGTGAAAAGCACGGTTCTTTAGTAGTAAATGGCTCTTTTTTTGTGTATTTTTGCCTTAAATAGCGAGGGCTTCTGCCTGGTTTGTCTTTTTTGCGGGCTAGGCTTGTTACGTAAATATTGCTATTTCGTTATTAATGTCATCTAATTAACTATTTAAGTGTTATAATGTCAATCAGGAATCTCTCTGTTTTTAATCCGGACAATGATTTGGCGCTGGCAAATGGCGACGAAAACTATATGGCACCTGCTTCGGCCCGGCAGATGATGCTTGACCTGGCTTTGCTCCCGGTATGGTACGGAGATGCTGATGATTATGTGTTGGCTCCTTCGTCTCACAACCTGATTTTTCTGCAAGAGATGCGAAAACAATTTTCACTTTCTACGGAGTTGATAACCGAACCTGAGTTGGCAGCAGCGCAAGCGCTTCGGCTTGTGCCTTGGGGCTGGAATGTTGCTTTGCGTAAACGTTTCTTGCAGTTGGGCATAGAAAAAGAAGCATTGCCCACCCCGGAATATCTGGCGTGGTTAACCCGATGTTCCCATCGCTCATTGGCAGTGGAGTTGCTCGCACGTATTCGGCTAAATGCAAATTTTTGTGGCGAATCGTTTTACCTCACGCAGTTGGATGATGTGAAGGCGTTCGTCGAGAGTCGCCCGACAAGTTTGCTCAAAGCACCGCTCTCCGGCAGCGGAAAGGGGTTGAATTGGTGCAAGGGTGTTTTTTCAGCATCCATCGGCAGTTGGTGTGCCCGGGTGCTTGCGAGGCAGGGCGGGGTAGTGGCCGAACCTCTTTACGAGAAGGTGGAGGATTTTGCGATGGAGTTCTTTTCGGATGGAGAGGGAAGTGTGGCTTTTGTGGGTTATTCGCTTTTTCGCACAAGTGGTAGTGGTGCTTACGAGGGCAATTATCTGGCTTCTGATGAGGCCATAAAGCACCGACTGAGCCAATACGTTGCCTTGTCGGACTTGGAACAATTGTGCATTCGGCTGGCAGAGGAACTTTCGGCGAAAATAGGTTCTGTTTATGGCGGTTATCTGGGCGTGGACATGATGATATGTGCTTTTACCGATGCTCCGTGCTTTCGCATTCATCCTTGTGTGGAGGTAAATCTGCGCATGAATATGGGCATTGTTGCCAGACGTTTCTACGATCGGTATGTGCAACCGGAAAAAACAGGAACTTTCTGTATTGACTATACCGCCATTCAGGGCGAAGCACTGACTATACACCGGGAGAAACTCCGGCTGCATCCGCTACGCGTCATTCAGGGACGTGTGTTGTCGGGCTACCTGTCTCTTACTCCTGTTACCCGGCAAACGTCTTACTCTGCCTGGGTACTCATTGAGTGAGCGAGAAAAAATCAAGAACAAGTATCCTTCTTAGGGGTGATTAAGTTGCACGGCTTTACTTTCGTTGCCGCATCGATCAATGGCCGTTACGGCAAAATAATCTTTTGCGGCCCACGGGCGAATGGGCGAGTAGGTAAAGTTTGTGCCCCGCACCCGTTGGGCAATAATGTTTTCGGCCTGAGTGGTGTCTACCGGATAATTGTTTGATGCATAAATCACGTAATACGGCTCGTTACGTTTGTCATCATCTTGCGAAGGCGACCAGTGGAGAGTGGCATATCCTTTTTGTCTGTTTACTACGAGTGCTCCGGGTGCGGTAGGGGGGATGCTGTCTATCCACGTCATGGGCGGTTGCAAAGCCGGATCTGCATAATACTCATCGGCTAGTTGGTCATACAATCCCTGAACGTTTTCGGTTAAATATCTTACACGATAGTGCCCTTGTCCGGCTAATCCGTGTGAACGCACAAAGTTAATTTGTCGCTCTACTTCGTCTATTTTCCAGTTTCCTTCCTTCGGATCCAGAAAATAAATGCCCAGTCCCGGAATTATTTGCCGGCCGTTGCTATGTTCCTGCCAGTCCAGTGCAAAAGGGTAAAAGTTGTTTCCCTTAAAATACATCATCGGATAAAGTTGGTCTTGTATGCCTTCGGCTATCCAGCCCTGTGCATCCTGATACACCGTGTAGAAAGCATTCCACCCGTGAGAAGAGTAACGGGAGGTATCGCGATATTTTCCCACAGGGCAGCTGCTGACCTTCACCCATGGCTTTTGTGCTTTTACACCTTTATATATATAACGTACAATTTCCGTCAGGTTATCCCGCCTCCACTGAGCAATGGTTCTGCCATGTCCGTATTTACGGAACTCTTTGCTGTCCGCAAAACGGGGAGCATTCTCCGGGTAGCGCAGGTAATCGAAATGCACACCGTCTACGTCATAGCGGCTGACTATTTCATTCACCAGTTTCATCAGATATTCTTTGGTCTGCGGATTGCCGGGATTTAAAAACCATTCGTTTTTATAAGGCACACAGATGCTCGGATTTTGTTTGGTTACAGATGCTCTTCCCAAAGCAGCCACGTGTTTTTTATTTCCCAAAGGCATGGTTACTATCCATGCTTGGCATTCCATTCCCCGTTTATGGCACTCTTCTATGGCAAAAGCCAGCGGATCGTATCCCGGATTGCCTCCTGTTTGTCCGGTTAGCACAGAGTTAAAAGGTTCTATGGCAGATGCATACAATACATCTCCGCGGGTGCGTGCCTGAAAAAGAACGGTATTGAAGTTGGCCGCCTTTAGTTGATCCAGAATGGCTATTAATTCGGATTGTTGGCGGCGGATGCCGGCAGTGTTGGTGGCTTTGGTTTGCGGCCAGTCCAGCCCGTAAGCCACAGTGACCCAAGCTGCCCGGACCTCGAACTTCGGACTTGCTTTAACTGTAACGAGTGAAAGCAATAAGAGTAGTGTGAGTATATAGCGATGCATCCGGCTGTTATTTAAATTTCTGCAAAGGTAGCAAAAGTGTCGATATCGCTGTGTCGTTTCGTGATAATATGCTACATTTGTACGAATTAAAACAACACGTCATGATTACATTCACAATCTGCCTGCTGGTTCTCATTGCGGGCTATTTTGTTTATGGACGCATTGTAGAACGCGTCTTTGGGCCGGATGACCGCCCGACCCCTGCTTTGACCAGGGCCGACGGTGTGGATTTTATACCGCTACCTACCTGGAAAATCTTTATGATACAGTTTCTTAATATTGCAGGGTTGGGTCCTATATTTGGGGCTATCATGGGGGCTAAATTCGGCACGGCTTCTTATCTTTGGATCGTATTGGGAAGCATCTTTGCCGGAGCAACGCACGATTATCTGTCGGGCATGCTGTCTTTGAGACACAACGGCGAGAGTCTGCCCGAGATTATTGGCCGTTATCTGGGGCTGACAACTAAGCAGGTGATGCGTGGTTTTACGGTGATTCTGATGATTCTGGTGGGATCGGTCTTTGTTGCCGGACCTGCGGGATTGCTGGCTAAGTTAACGCCTCAGTACATGGATGCAACGTTTTGGATCATTGTTGTATTCATCTACTACATCTTGGCTACCTTGTTGCCCATCGATAAGATAATCGGTAAAATATATCCTCTGTTTGCTGCGGCTCTGTTGTTTATGGCTGTAGGTATTCTGGTGATGCTTTACGTGTATCACCCCGCATTGCCCGAAATTTGGGACGGGCTGCAAAATACTCATCCCAATGCCGCTGCATTGCCTATCTTTCCTATTATGTTTGTCAGCATTGCCTGTGGAGCTATTTCAGGGTTTCATGCTACGCAAAGCCCGTTAATGGCACGTTGCATGAAGAGCGAACGTCATGGTCGTCCGGTGTTTTACGGAGCGATGATTACCGAAGGCATTGTGGCCTTGATATGGGCTGCGGCTGCCACTTGCTTTTTTCATCAGAACGGCATGGGCGAAACAAACGCATCGGTTATAGTCGATGCCATTACCAAAGGTTGGTTGGGAAGTCTGGGAGGTCTTTTGGCTATTTTGGGCGTTATTGCCGCTCCCATAACTTCGGGTGATACGGCCTTTCGATCGGCCCGGCTCATTGTGGCCGACTTTTTGGGGATGGAACAAAAAAGCATTCGTCGTCGTTTATTAATTTGTGTGCCGATGTTTGCAATTGCCATAGGTTTGTTGTTCTACAGCTTGCGCGATAAGGACGGATTCGACATGATATGGCGCTATTTTGCTTGGACCAATCAAACGCTTTCTGTCTTTACACTCTGGACGGTTACTGTATTCCTGGTGCAAGAGAAGAAATTGTATGGGCTCACGCTTATTCCGGCATTGTTTATGACAGCCGTATGCTCCACATACCTTTGCATTGCACCCGAAGGATTTCATCTTTCGCATACCGTGTCTTTTAGTGTTGGTATCATTAGTGTATTGCTCGCAATAGTATGGTTTGGCAGATGGAAAGCAGGTCTGAAACAGAATCATAATTAATTCTTTATATAATTTAAAACCAGATGAAAAAGCAAAAGAAATCAACTTGGGTCGCAATAGCTTTTCTTATTTACGTCTCTGCTACGGCTGCTTATCTGTTACCCCGAAACAGCGAGATTGGTACTAAAGAGAAATATTTTACGCTTGTTGGTGCCTATATCGTTGTGTTGGCTTTGTGGCTGGTGCTTAGAAAGAAAGAAATATTGCAGAAACGACGCCGCGAAGAAGAAAAGAACAACAATAATAATAACTTAAACAAATTGGACAAATGAAGAAATTTGTATTGCTTATGAGCTTGTTAATCGCCTCTCTGGGGGTACAGGCGCAGTTTGAAAAGGGAAAATGGATGGTAAATACATCTATAACCGGAATGGATCTTTCGTATAGTAGTAATGACAAAGGCCATTTGGGCTTTTCGGCTCAGGGAGGGGCTTTTCTGGCAGATAATACTGCTCTCTTAGTTACTTTAGGAGCCGATTGGAGTGATCCGCAAGATATTTATACGCTTGGTGTGGGCGGTCGTTATTATTTTGAGCAAACGGGCGTTTATCTGGGAGCCGGACTTAAAATGAAGCGTTGGAACTTTGATGGAGGAATAGATGCAAGTGATTATGCATTCGGTATGGAAGCCGGATATGCTTATTTCTTGTCTAAAACAGTAACCATAGAACCTTCTGTTTATTACGACTTCTCAATGAAAGACGGAGACTATTCGAAGATCGGGCTTAAAGTTGGCTTTGGCTTTTATTTCTGATACATTTGTTGAATCCATTTGTACAAACAAAAGAATACGGATCGAACGAATGCAAAGCATAATAACCAATGGTTAGTTTATGCTTTATTCGTTCGATCCGTATTTCTTAAGTAAGAGGAACCTTCACGGTTCTTTTTTTTATCGGTTTATATCCTCTTGTACCAAACATTCATACTTTCTATCTTTCCCGATATCTGGGTGTTTTGTGTAAGCGTTCCGGAATACTTGTATCCCCTGTCGTAGAACGTTTTATTCATTGCTAATGAACAGATTCTGGCTATGGTATAGAACGTCTGGTAGCCGTCATTGGATAATTCTTCTTCCATAAATGCGAGTAGGTGAGTGGCTAGCTTTTTCCCTCTGTGAGTAGGGAATACCGCAAAATCGGTCATCTCTGCATTTTTTCCCTTTTGGCTGCATTCGGCAGAGCTGACGGCAACTAATTTTTCATCGTGAAAGATGCCAAAGTAGCGGGTACCGTCTTCTTTTATGCTTTTTATTATAAATGCAGGATCGAAAACCGGGAACGGATAGGATATGAACACCTTTTTAAAGAGAGAGGCCATGGACACTGCATCCGATTCTTTTAAGGGGCGCAGCTTATAGTCCTGATCAAGAGGAGCAAGGGCGTTAGTGGAGGCTGGCTCAAGCAATAGTAACGAAAAAGCATTCAATGCATCTTTGTCTGGTTGCTTCCGTTCTTCGCTAAAATATTTCGCTAAGAACAGTGCGTCTTCTTGTCCATCATAAAAACACGGGATCGAAGCCTCAATTCTGTATTCGCTATTTAAGAAGGCAGGGCCATATTTTACCGGCACTTTAGCAAATACTTTGGTGTATTTTTTTGTTCGTGCCAACTTATCCATATAGAGTATTATTTGTGGAAAGTCATCGGCATGCATTTCCATAAGGTACACCCGATCATTCTCTTTATCATGAGACAGGTGCGACTTTAATGTCATTTTCATGTTAACCATTATCGCTTATTTTATCTTGTTGTTGTTCTTCTTCCTCTTCATTGCTACGCCTTTTAAATCGTTCGTTGTTTGCGGGAATCAATGATATTGTATCGTCATAATCGGATAATAGTTGCTCTATGCCAATGGCATTAATTTCTTCGCCATCGCTTAATTCCAATTCTAAGTTACAACTCTCGCAGTTTCTGTCGCAAAAGGTCGGTTTGTAATTATCCGGCTCTTGGTAGGAGGTAATTACTCCTTCGTAGTTTCGTAAAATAACTTTGTTGGCACTCCATGAAATGATGTAGTTAGGCATAATGGGTATTTTACCGCCTCCGCCGGGTGCATCAATTACGTAAGTCGGAACGGCAAAGCCGCTTGTATGGCCAATTAAGTTTTCCATAATTTCAATTCCTTTGCCTATTGGTGTGCGAAAGTGTGAAAGCCCTTCCGAAAGATCGCATTGGTAAAGATAGTAGGGTCTTACTCTGTTCATCACCAATCGGTGTACCAGTTCTTTCATAATACGCGGGCAGTCGTTTACATCGGCTAAAAGAACCGATTGGTTTCCTAAAGGGATCCCTACATCGGCCAGTTTGGCTAAAGCTTCGCGTGCTGAGGTAGTAAGTTCGCGAGGATGGTTAAAGTGGGTGTTTATCCAAAGCGGATGATGCTTTTTTAGCATGTTTACCAGATCATCTGTGATGCGATAAGGCAATACTACCGGGGTTCTGGTTCCTATTCTGATTACTTGCACGTGTGGTATTGCTTCAATTTCGGTAAGAATCCAATCAAGGTAATTATCCGATAGCATAAACGGATCACCACCTGAAAGTAATACGTCTCTGATTTGTGGCGTGTTTCTTATATACTCAATGCCTTCTTTAATCTGGTCTTTATCCGGTATGGAATCTGTATCGCCTACTTTACGCTTGCGGGTGCAGTGCCGGCAATACATGGCGCATACGTTGCTTACTAAAAAAAGCACGCGGTCGGGATATCGGTGGGTGATGCCTGGAACCGGACTATCATGGTCTTCTGACAGTGGATCGCCCATTTCACTTGAGGAGACAATCAGTTCTCTGTTGTCAAGGAAGGCTTGTTTAAACACCGGATCATTCTTGTAACTATCTTTTTTGATAAGAGATAAATAGTAGGGGGTAATTGATAGCGGAAAACGTTCCTGCGTTTTCTCTAACTGTGTTTTTTCTTCTTCTGAAAAGGCAATACCTGTTAAGGCTTCAAAAGCATCAATTGTTCTGACTGAATTTCGTACTTGCCATTTCCAGTTCTTCCAATCGTTGATTGTTGAGCTGATGTCTATTTTCCGAGCAATCTCTTGTTGATGTTTTGTAAAAATCTTCTCCATTATTTCCTTTTGGGTTTTAGTTGGTTATTATTCTCTTTGCTTCTTTCTTTCTTTTTCTTATTATTCTGTTTTTTCTTTTCTCTGGTATGACGTATGAAATAGGCACAATAATCTATGACTTTTTGAGAGTGGAAGTCCCGATTCTCTTTAAGCGTTTATAAAATGGGAGTAGAATTTTTTATCCATTTGTATTGCGGGCAGCTGAGTATTCTTTTCTATGATTATCCGCTTATAACTCCGCAATCTAATTTTGTTCAATGCTTGCCCGACAGGCAGTTGTAAGAAGAGTAGGAGTTTCGTTGGAAATCCTATTTCTAAAGTGTTATCTGCTGAATCTATAACAAAATTCGTTCAGAGAACTTTGCAGGAACTAACTTGGTCAAATCTAAAATTCCGTCTGTTTATGATGTATTGTGCTCTATAAACCACTCAGCATTTTATTTGTCTTGTTGCAAAGATAGCTTTTTACTGTCTTTATTCCAACTTTTTAGGCCTCTTTAAGATGTTCGCTCATGGTTCACACAAGGAATTAAGTCGTCAGTTTCTCTTTCAAGAACTGTCCGGTATAGCTTTCTTCACAAGCGGCTACATCTTCCGGAGTTCCGCATACAACGATGTTTCCTCCTTTATCTCCACCTTCCGGCCCGAGGTCAATCACATAGTCTGCACATTTAATTACATCCATGTTATGTTCGATAATAATAATGGTATGTCCACGGCGAATCAGAGCATCAAATGCTTCGAGTAGCTTACGTATGTCGTGAAAGTGCAGTCCGGTAGTCGGTTCGTCGAAGATAAATAACGTTGGATCTGCTTTTTCCTGACTAAGATAAAAGGCCAGTTTTACCCGTTGGTTCTCTCCACCGGAAAGTGTGGACGATGACTGTCCCAACTTCACGTACCCTAATCCGACTTCCTGCAATGGAGCCAGCTTCTTCACTATTTTCTTCTGGCCGTGTTGAGTAAAGAATTCGACGGCTTCGTTTACCGTCATTTGTAGCACATCATAGATATTCTTATCGTGAAACTGAACTTCCAGCGTTTCCGTTTTAAAGCGTTTGCCATGGCAAGATTCACATTCCAGTATCAGGTCGGCCATAAATTGCATTTCTACGGTAATGGTACCATCTCCTTTGCATTCTTCGCAACGTCCGCCTTCGCTATTAAAACTGAAATGTCCCGGAGTGTATCCCATTTGTTTTGCCAAAGGCTGCTCTGCCCAAAGCTTGCGAATTTCATCGTATGCTTTAATGTAGGTAACCGGATTACTGCGTGACGATTTTCCGATGGGGTTTTGATCTACAAATTCAATGCTGTGAAGATTCTTCAGATCGCCTTCGATATTTGCAAATTCTCCCGGACGGTCACTGCATTCATCCAGTTCACGCTTCAGTGCACGATAAAAAATATCTCTTACTAACGTACTTTTACCAGATCCGGAGACACCGGTCACTACGGTCATTACGTTTAGCGGAAAGCGCACATTGACGCCTTTGAGGTTGTTTTCGCGCGCTCCTGTTATTTCTATGTAATTGTTCCATGGTCTGCGGTGCAGTGGAATAGGAATTTTTTCTTCTCCTAATAGATAGCGCACAGTATGACTATTGGTACCTTTCTGCAAATCGTCCATGTTGCCTTGATACACAACTTGTCCACCTAAACGTCCTGCATCGGGACCGATGTCGATAATATAATCGGCCGCCCGAATGATTTCTTCATCGTGTTCTACCACTACCACTGTATTACCTAACGATTGCAATTGTCGGAGTACATGTATCAGTTTGTCGGTGTCGCGACTATGCAGACCGATACTCGGCTCATCGAGGATGTAAAGACTACCTACCAAACTGCTTCCCAGAGAAGTTGCTAAGTTAATACGTTGGCTTTCACCGCCTGAAAGTGAGTTAGATAAGCGGTTAAGGGTGAGATAACCAAGTCCTACTTCGATGAGAAAACGGGTACGACTGTCTATTTCCGTAAGGATGCGGCGGGATACGTTGACATCGTGTTTGTCCAGTTTTAACGAGTCGAAGAATTCTTTTAAATCAATGATGGAAAGATCTACCAGTTCGCTGATACTTTTGCCTCCTACACGTACATAGCCCGCTTCCGGCTTTAATCTTGTGCCGTGGCATATGGGACAGATTGTTTTACCCCGGTAGCGAGCCAACATTACCCGGTATTGTATTTTGTATTGATTTTCTTCCAACATGCGAAAGAAATCGTTGATGCCCTGAAAATATTTATTGCCATCCCACAGCACCTGCCGTTGTTCGTCCGTTAATTCGTAGTAAGGTATAAATATGGGGAAATCAAACTTTTGGGCATTGTGTATCAGTGCGTCTTTCCATTCACCCATCTTTTCTCCCCGCCAGCAAACCACTGCCCCGTCGTATATGGAAAGCGAACGGTTGGGGATCACTAAGTGTTCGTCAATGCCAATAACCTTACCGAAACCTTCGCACAGCTGACAAGCCCCTATCGGTGAATTGAAAGAGAACATTTGATCGCTGGGTTCCTCAAACAGGATGCCGTCTGCCTCAAATTTAGTGCTGAATGTATGGAGCTTGGTGGTGCTGTTCGGTAGATAAAATCGCAGCATGCAGGTACCGTCTCCTTCGTACATACTTGTTTCGGCAGAATCGGTGAGGCGGCTGATGGCATCTTTGCTATTACTTACGCTCATGCGATCGATTAATAGATAAACATTGTCGCTTTTCTTGGGGGTGTATTCATCAATGCGTACACTTTCACCGTTTACTTCGACTCGGTTAAAACCCTGCTTCAGATCAATTTCTAGTTGTTGTTTCATTGTTCTGTCTTCACGGAGTAATATACGTGTGAGTATGGTGTATTTTGTTCCCTCGGGATAGGATAGCACACAATTAACGATGTCTTCTATGTTGTGTTTGATGACCTCTTGTCCGCTCACGGGGCTGAGTGTTTTTCCGATGCGGGCATAAAGCAGGCGGAGATATTCATAGATTTCGGTGCTTGTTCCCACAGTAGAACGTGGGTTTCGGCTATTTACTTTCTGCTCAATGGCAATGGCCGGCGGAATGCCTTTGATAAAATCACATTCGGGTTTGCTCATCCTCCCTAAAAACTGACGGGCATATGAAGAAAGACTTTCTACGTAGCGGCGTTGGCCCTCGGCGTAAAGTGTATCGAAAGCTAAAGAGGATTTGCCGGATCCTGAAAGTCCTGTGATAACGACCAGCTTGTTGCGGGGAATGTTTACATCAATGTTTTTCAGGTTGTTTACCCTTGCTCCCTTGATGCTGATATATTTACTGTCTGACATAATGCGGATGTAATAAAAAGTGAGTAATGTAGCAATATATCTATAACCTTTCGGGTTTGATATATTTGGTTTTGAATGTGCAAAGTTAATGAATTATCTCTTATCTTTGTTCCGCATTAATAAACAATGGCAATATGAAACTAAGAAATCTCCTTTTTCTCTTGGCGGCCTTGCTTTTCTCGTTGGCAACACAGGCACAGAACTACCCTAAACGCGAATTCAGAGCAGCATGGATACAGACGGTGAATGGACAGTTTCGTGGTGTGCCTACCGAAATAGTGAAACAAAGACTGATTGATCAGCTTAATTCTCTTCAGGGAGCAGGCATTAATGCCATTATATTTCAGGTACGGCCGGAAGCTGATGCCCTCTATGCTTCAAGATTGGAACCATGGAGCCGCTTTTTGACCGGGGTACAGGGGCAGGCACCCGATTCGTATTGGGACCCTATGCAGTTTATGATTGAAGAATGCCATAAACGGGGAATGGAATTTCATGCATGGATTAACCCTTATCGGGTAAAAACGACCTTGAAAAGTCAGTTGGCTTCCAGTCATGTTTACAATATACATCCGGAATGGTTCCTGAAATATGGAGATCAATTGTTTTTTGACCCGGCTCTTCCCGAGAGCCGAAGGCATATCTGTATGGTGATAACCGATATTTTGACTCGCTATGATGTAGACGCCATACACATGGATGATTATTTTTATCCTTACCCTATTAAAGGACAGGACTTTCCTGATAGTGTCAGTTTTGCCCGTTATGGCGGAGGCTTTGATAATAAGGCCGATTGGCGTCGTAGTAATGTGAATTTGTTGATTAAGAAAATACACGAAACAGTTCGTGAATTAAAACCATGGGTTAAATTTGGCGTGAGTCCTTTTGGCGTTTATCGTAATCAAAGCAGTGATCCGTTAGGTAGTAAAACGCAAGCTTTGCAAGACTATGATGACCTATATGCCGACGTCCTTTTGTGGGCCCGTGAAGGATGGATTGATTATAATATTCCCCAGCTATACTGGGAGATAGGGCATCCGCGTGCCGATTATGAAACGCTTGTCGATTGGTGGGCGCATAATTCATGTAATCGTCCGCTTTTTATCGGTCAGTCTGTTATGAACACGGTTCAAAAAGCAGATCCTCAAAATCCGGCAATAAATCAGTTACCACGTAAAATGGCTCTTCAACGTGCTTATCAAACCATTGGAGGTAGTTGTCAGTGGCCGGCTAGTGCGGTGGTCGAAAATGTAGGTAGTTATCGTGATGCATTGGTACAGGAATACAATAAATATCCGGCACTTGTTCCCGTTTTTGATTTTATGGATAATAAAGCTCCTGATAAAGTAAAGAAAGTCAAAGCTGTATGGACTAAAGATGGATATATGCTTTTTTGGACTGCACCGAAAGCTAAAACGGAAATGGATCGTGCAATTCAATACGTGGTCTATCGGTTTGATAAAAAGGAGAAAGTGAATATTAATGATCCTTCCCATATTGTCTCGATTGTTGAAGACAATTTCTATAAGATGCCTTACGAGAAAGGAAATACAAAATACCGCTACGTGGTTACAGCTCTTGATCGTTTGCATAACGAATCGAGAAGTGTAAGCAAGAAGGTTAAGCTTTAATAAACCAGTAGTCCTATCACTCCGCAAATAATAATGAGGAGGATGGGATTCGTTTTGAAACGCATATTGGCGATAAATGTACCAGCAAAGATCACCATGCTAATGATAAAGGCGTAAAGGTTTGTTGTCGGTGCGCCAAAGTTTTCCGGTGTCATCAAAACAAGTACGGCAGAGGCTAGTAATCCCACAATGGCGGGGCGTAGTCCTGTAAAGACAGCTTCTACGACCGGATGCTTCTGGTATTTGAGGAAGAATTTGCTGATAGTCAGCATGAGGATGAATGAGGGCAGAATGACGGCGAAAGTGGCAATCAGTGAGCCCCAGAAACTTCCGGTTGCTGTAAATCCCACGTAAGTGGCGGCATTGATACCGATGGGTCCGGGAGTCATTTGGCTGATGGCTACAATATCGGTAAATTCTTGGGCCGACAGCCATGTGTGATGAGTTACTACTTCAGATTGGATAAGAGAGAGCATACCATACCCTCCTCCGAAGCCAAAAAGACCAATTTTAAAAAAAGAATAGAATAGCTGTAAATATAGCATGTTGATTGTTATTTAGAATTTGATTCACCAGATCTTCTTTTCTGTATTTTCCCCCAAGCAAAGCCACCTGTACCGGCTATGATGATGATCCATACAGGCGAAAAATCCAGTAACCAGATTACCAAGGCTGAAACAACGGGTATCCAGATGGTATAGCGATTTATCTTTGCCAGCTTGGCCATGTTGAATGTCGGTGCAGCGATTAAAGCAACTACCGCCGGGCGTATACCCTTAAAGATCCGTTCCACTATTTGGTTCTCCTTGAAATTATGGAAAAATAGGGCTATTGACAGGATGATCACAAAAGAGGGTAACGCCACTCCCAGTGTAGAGGCCAGACTACCACGGATACCTTTTAATTTATATCCTATAAAGATGGCTATGTTGATGGCCATTACTCCCGGTGCCGATTGGGCGATAGCCAATAAATCAAGAAAATCTTCTTTGCTTATCCAATCTCGTTTGGTTACTATTTCATTCTCTATAAGCGGAATCATTGCATATCCTCCCCCTATTGTAAAAAGTCCTATTTTAAAAAAGATGCTGAGGATTTTGAAGTAAATGTTCATGGTTGTTCTTGGCTTTCTCCTTTCCCGTATTTGCTGGGGCTTACTTTAAAGTGTTTTTTGAATACTTCACGGAAATATTTCGCATCGTTAAATCCTGTCATTTCGGCTATTTCGGTGACACTATGTTGTTGCTCTTTCAGCAGGCGGGCTGCATACTTCAGACGAATCAGGCGGGCATAATCCGCCGGTGCCTGATCTGTTAATGCTTTGATTTTGTTGTAAAAGCTTGTCCGGCTCATATTGAGTAGTGTGCAAAGCACGTCCACATTGAATGAAGAGTCAGCCATGTGTTCCTCCACATGCCTTTTCACGCTGTCAATAAATCTCCAGTCGATATCGGTAGAACAGTTAATGCATTCATTGGGGCTGTTTAGTTCCACATTGGCGTATTGCTTGCGCAAAATGGCCTGATTGGCTAACCGGTTGGTGAGTGTTGCCTTTAGAATGTCCATATTAAAAGGCTTTATCACATATTCGTCAGCTCCGGTTTTCAACCCTTTTAAGATACCTTGTTTGTCATCCAAAGCAATGAGTAATACGACTGGGATGTGAGATGTCTCAATATTATTTTTCAGCGTAGTGCATAGTTCGTCCCCTCCAATGTCACTAAGTACCATATCTGATATGACTATATCTGGTTTTTGTTCTTTCACTATGCCTAATGCCTCTTTGCCATATTCACTAATTAGCACTGTATATTGCTCTGATAACGATTCTTTCAAATCAGTTAATAATTCTTTATCATTCTCGATGATAAGAAGCTTAAATCCTGAAGGCTTCTCAGCTTCGTTGTTTAGTTCCGTTATTTCCTCATATTGATTAGAGGTATAAGAAAGAATGCTTATCTTCTCTTTTTCTTCTATTTGGATGAATGTATTGGTTAGTTTAAGCAATGTTTCTACGTGTCGAATGGCTGCTTTCAGGTTGTTCGTGCCCTCTTGTGCTAAATTCTCTTTGATAGAGATTTCCTCGAGAGGAGCTTTTATGAGGCTGATGGGGGTTAACATGTTGTGTGCGGTGTCAATCAAAGACTGAAATGTCTCTTCCGACTTTTGCTTTTCCTTTTTTAATGCGGATATTCGTAAAAGGAGATAAAAAACTAATCCGATAAGTATGATGGATAATATAATCCCGGCCATGTTATACGAGAGAACTCTTTCATTGGCAAGAATATCTGTTTGGGCATAACCTTGCGTAATGTTGAATATGAGTAAGAGAGATAAATTTTTTTTCATCGTAGTTTACTTCTCTATTATTGTTCTAATCTTATCTTTATGCTTACAAAGCTACGCAATAATTTTATAATCGCAATTCTGGTCTATATATTTTAACGTTCGTTTGAGGAATTATATGTTAATGCTTCGCCGTTGGCTCATTCGCTATATTTTAGGTCGAAACGGCCTTCTAGCATACGGGTTCCTTTAAAGGTGCCACTGATGATGCCATCACTCATACGTGTGATATAGACATTGCCGTCTTCCAATGACTGGGTGTCAAAGGAGGCATCGGTATAAGAGGTGGTTTCTCCTTGCTTCGGATTGATAATGATGAAGTGTATGTAGGATGAAAAATTAACTTCTGCGTTAATTGTTATCTCCGTGTCGTTTTCTCCTTCGATGATATAACTGGCGGTCGGTATTCCCCATCTTCCACTTGCATACAGCCAGCCGTCTATTACGCAACCGAAAGTATTTTGACCGCTCGTTGTTGCCTGAGGCATGATGGTCGGATCAACGGATTTGTCTTCTTTACAGGCGATGCAGAGCAATAATGTGCAGATAAATAATAGATGTTTCATTGTCTTGTCTTGTTAAAAGTGATAATTTAAGCCGACGACTAAAGATAGTCGCGAATAATCTCCTCCTCCTTCACTTGAATCAGGAAGTTCTACTTGCCATGTTTGGCCGTGGTATTTGACGGAATAGCTGTCTGAACTGCTCATAATCCAGTCTAACTTCGCTGAAACACCCCATTTAGGAGAAAGAAGATATTCTCCTGCTGCCGACAAGTTATAAGCAGCTTTATTCATGGATACGTTTCGAGGTTTATTATATACGGCGCTTTTATTCTTATAGAATTGATAGCCGATGCCCATTGAAAGAGAAAGGTTATATTTCTGCTTCACCATGAATAATCCCAATTGAGGAGCGAAGTAGTTCATTTTAATTTTGTCGGAACTGTCGTCTCGAGAATTTTCAAATCGTCCTCCCTGATAGATGAGGCCCGGAGCAAGTTTGCAGGAATTGAAGATGTATCGATCTCCCAAATAATAGTAGTTGACATCCCACTGAAAGCCATCTCTTAAGCCGTCTCGGTAATCGTCGGAATAGTCTGTGATTCCAATAAATTTTCCCATATACCGAGATGGTCCTGCATGGATGGAGAACATAGATTTCTCTGTCGATGTGGTTTGGGCAAAAAGCGATACGGTTTGTAGCATTAGCCCTAATAGGATGATGTAATAGTGTTTGTTTTTCATAACAGATATACTCAAATAATTAATAGATAGTTTTAAGTCTTGCTGCAAGCTAATAAAAAGTAAAATTATACGTTCGATCCTTCAAAAGGAGATGTGCATTTATTGAAGAATAATCATAGAACTCGGTATTCAAAGTCAGGTAAACTTTTCATTTAGCTTTTATATCAATAAGATTAAATCAATTCAATCTTATTGGCACACAAAATTACAAAAAAAACATTATGTTGGCAAGACTTTGTCTTTTTGCAAACATTTTTGTTTTTGACTAAAAGAACAATCCCCGACTATTCTTTATAAAGGAATGGCCGGGGATTATTATCTATATACAAAAATTAAAATCATTTCTTTTTCTTCTCAATCCATTTACGGGCATTTACGAATGCCTCGATCCACGGAGTGACCTGGTCGTTATCCAAACGTTTGCTTGGGTAATAAGCATTTTGCCAGGGGAATATAGCACGTTCCAAATGGGGCATCATTGCAAGATGTCTGCCATTTGTGCTGGCCAAAGCGGCTATTGAATAGTCGGACCCGTTAGGATTGGCGGGATATTCCTCGTAACTGTACTTGGCTACCACGTTATATTTGTCTTCTTCATAAGGAAGTGAGAATTTACCTTCTCCGTGTGCTACCCAGAGCCCGAGCTTGCTTCCGCTTAATGAACCGAACATTACGCTATGATTGGTTGGAATGGTTACCCCGATAAAGGCCGATTCAAACTTGTGCGATTCATTATGGAGCATCTTCTCTTTTTTCTCGTGTTCTGGATTGATAAGTCCAAGTTCTATCATCAACTGGCAACCGTTGCAAATGCCCAGTGACAGAGTGTCTTCGCGGGCGTAGAAGTTATCCAGAGCTGTTTTGGCTTTTTCGTTGAAGAGGAAGCCGCCTGCCCAACCTTTGGCCGAACCTAAAACATCGGAGTTGGAGAATCCACCGCAGTAAACAACCATGTTTACATCTTCCAGTGTTTCGCGACCACTGATAAGGTCGGTCATGGTAACGTCTTTCACGTCAAATCCTGCAAGATAAAGGGAGTAGGCCATTTCACGTTCGCCGTTGGTTCCTTTTTCGCGAATAATGGCAGCGCGTGTTCCGGTAGGAGTACGGCGCTCGGGCGTAATGCCGTATTGTGAGAATTTACCTTTGAACGTAGGTAGAAAGGCTAGTTCCAAAGGTTGCATCTTATAGTTTTCGAAACGTTTCTGTGCGCAACCGTTTATCGACTGTTTGCGGTCGAGCAGGTAAGAAGATGAATACCATACATCGCGCATATAGTCGATGCCAAACTGATAGGTAGCATCGTCTTTCGTTACAAGGATATGACGCTCTTCGGTCGGCTTTCCGAGTTTTACAAAACCTACGCCGGCTTCTTCGAGTATCTTTTTTACCTCGTCGTTGTGCTTGTCTTTCACTTGAATGACAATGCCTGGATTTTCGGCAAATAATATTTTGATGATATCGTATTCTTTCAGTTTGTCGAGGTTAATTTCCATACCCCCTTCTACATTGGCAAAACACATTTCAAGCAGCGTCGTGATAAGTCCGCCGGCAGATATATCGTGTCCTGCCAGGATGAAACCTTTCTCCACCAGTTCTTGTACGGTGAGGAAAGCATCACGGAAGTATTCGGCATCTTGCACACAAGGCACATCATCGCCTACCTTACCCAATGATTGTGCAAAGGCCGAACCGCCAAGTTTGAAAGAATCAAAGCTAAAGTCGATATGGTAAAGAGTCGATTTTTCATCGTTTACCAATACCGGAGAAACAACCTTTTTTACATCGGAAACTTCACCTCCGGCAGAAACAATCACTGTTCCCGGAGAAACTACTTTGCTTCCGTCAGGGTATTTCTGAGTCATTGAGAGTGAATCTTTACCCGTAGGTACATTGATTTGCAATGAACAGCAGAAGTCGCTTAATGCTTTAACAGCTGTGTAGAGACGTGCATCTTCTCCTTCCTGAGAACGGCAAGGCCACATCCAGTTAGCCGAAAGCGATAAGCTATCCAACCCTTCGGTAAGTGGTGCCCAAACAATGTTTGTCAATGCTTCGGCTACGGAGAGAATAGAGCCGGCAGCCGGATCGGCCAATGCAGCTTGCGGTGCATGTCCGATGGAAGTGGCAATTCCTTTTTCTCCACGATAATCGAGCGCTACCACACCACAGTCACTAAGGGGAAGTTGAATTTCTCCCTGACATTGCTGGCGGGCTACTTTACCCGTTACCGAACGGTCTACCTTGTTTGTCAACCAATCCTTGCAAGCCACGGCTTCCAGTTGAAGTACCTGTGTGAGGTATTCGTGCAGCTGAGATATTTCGTACGTCGGATTGGTGTAATGACGCTCCACCGTTTTATCAATCATATAGGTCTTTGGCGAAGAACCGAACATCTGTTCCACGGCAAGGTCGAACGGACGAACGCCGTCTGCCTGTTGGAATGAGAAGCGGTGGTCGCCTGTCGTTTCACCTACTACGTACATCGGGGCGCGTTCACGCTCGGCAATCTTGCGAACATGTTCGATGGCTTCCTCTTTAATAAGAAGCCCCATGCGCTCCTGAGATTCGTTGGCGATGATTTCTTTGGCCGACAGTGTTTTGTCTCCGATAGGAAGTTTACTCATGTCGATCACCCCGCCACATTCTTCAACCAGTTCCGAAAGGCAGTTTACATGTCCTGCCGATCCGTGGTCGTGAATGGATACAACCGGGTTTTCATCTTCTTCGCACAAAGCACGTACCACATTGTTGGCACGTTTTTGCATTTCTGCATTAGCCCTTTGCACGGCATTTAGTTCAATGCCGCTACTGTAGCGCCCCGTATCTACCGAAGATACCGAGCCACCTCCTAAACCGATGCGGTAGTTATCGCCACCAAGCAGCACAACCTTGTTGCCTACTTCGGGTTTGCCTTTTAGGGAGTCTCGTTTTGTGCCGTAGCCCACGCCACCGGCAAGCATAATTACTTTGTCGTAACCATAAACTTCCTCGTTTTCCTTGTGCTCAAAGGTGAGTACCGAACCACAGATAAGCGGCTGACCGAACTTGTTTCCAAAGTCTGATGCACCATTAGAGGCTTTAATCAGAATTTGTTCCGGCGTTTGGTATAACCATTTACGTACAGGCAACACTTCTTCCCATTCACGATTTTCTTCGGTGCGGGGATAAGAAGTCATGTACACCGCTGTTCCGGCAATAGGCAAAGATCCTTTGCCCCCTCCCATACGGTCGCGAATTTCACCACCCGTACCGGTAGATGCACCATTGAAAGGCTCTACAGTAGTAGGGAAGTTATGCGTTTCCGCTTTTAGCGATATAACGGTTTTGATATCTTTAATGAGGAAATAATCTGATTTGGAATGATCGGCAGGAGCAAATTGTTCCACTACCGGGCCTTCGGCGAAGGCTACATTATCTTTATAGGCAGAGATAATCTTATTCGGATTCTCTTGCGTTGTTTTCTTGATCATCTGAAAGAGCGACGATTCCATTTCTACTCCGTCAATCACAAAAGTACCTCCGAATATTTTGTGGCGGCAATGTTCCGAGTTGATTTGAGCGAAACCGAATACCTCAGAATCCGTTAACTTACGCTCCAAATCATGTTCTACTTTTTTCAGATAATCCATTTCCTCTTTTGACAGGGCAAGTCCCTCTTTCTCGTTGTAGGCTTCCAGATCGTCTATATATAAAATAGGTTCCGGTTGGCGATTGGTTACGAAAAGTTCTTGATTCAATCCCTGATACATACGCTGTAACATCGGATCACGGTCGGCATTTTCATCTTTTACCGGGAAATATTCTTCGATGCGGGTGATGCCCTCTAGTCCCATGTTTTGGGTAATCTCCACCGCATTGGTGCTCCATGGAGTAATCATCTCGCGCCGTGGACCGATAAAGTATCCGAGTAGGTTTTTTTCACTTTCTTTGTCGGCTTCTCCGAAAAGCCAGCATAGTTTCTTACTATCATTCGCGGTGAGCTCGTGGCCGCATTCTACGGCAATCACGCTTTTGGAAGGAGTTCTGAAAAAAGATATCATATTGAATTACGAGTTATGGATTACGTATTGTAAATGATGTTGCAAAGATAGTTAAAAACGCGGGCGATGAAATAGAAAAGAAAGAATTAATTAAGTTGGATGTTTTGCGAAGCAGATATTTTTGTAGAAAAGAGATAGATGGTTAGAATAGGTTAATAACTGCATTTATGGGTGAATATGAACCTTTAAGAAAATAATTCTATCGGGAAACTCATTATTAAAACAGGATAAAGTTATGGGATGAAATAATATTAATTATAATGCATTCTTTAATATGTTCTTTCTTGAAGATAGCTTTTATCGTATCACAACATGGGGATGTTGATGCATGTAACATCCCCATGTTGATATATATAACATGGGGATGTTGTTATCCTAAATTATATACTAAATAATGATAGGTTGTAGTAGTCTGAGATTCTTGTTATTTGAAACAAATGTTCAGATAGTTATATCAACTATGCCATTTATATAATATGGCTTGGTCTTAATGACTAAATACGATGTTGGATTACTTGCAAAAACACATTATTAAAAACATAAATGTTAGGTCAAAATACTGACATTGTATGGGAATAAATGTGTTCTGTAACGAAAAAACGTTAACGGAGCACTCACCTCTCATAAAAAAATGCGATATTTGCCGCATGTTTCAAATTGAAGTTACCATATTAGACTTGCTGATAAAAGGTTTCATCATAGGTATTGTGGTTTCTGCACCATTGGGACCTGTGGGAGTGCTTTGCATTCAGCGCACTTTAAATAAAGGCCGTTGGTATGGCTTTGTAACCGGTCTTGGCGCCTCGCTAAGCGACATAGCTTATGCTTTACTTACCGGATACGGAATGAGTTTTATCTTTGATTTTATCAATGCTAACATTTTCTATTTGCAATTATTGGGAAGCGTGATGTTGCTTGCTTTTGGATATTATACCTTTCGAAGCAATCCCGTGCAGTCTATTCGCCCTGTTTCGGCAAATAAAGGTTCCTATTTTCATAACTTCATTACTGCTTTTGCCGTAACCCTTTCTAATCCGCTTATTATATTTCTCTTCATCGGTCTGTTTGCCCGATTTGCGTTTGTTCTGCCCGGCATTCCTGTCTTTGAGGAAGTAACAGGCTATTTGTCTATCATAGTGGGGGCTTTATCTTGGTGGTTGGGGATTACTTTTTTTATAAATAAAGTACGTGCACGTTTCAACCTGCGTGGAATCTGGCTCATCAATCGCATTATAGGTGTAGTGGTCATGGTCGTTTCACTGTTTGGTTTCGTCTTTACATTATTAGGCGCTTCGTTTTACTAGCTTCTCTTTTTTATTTCTGTACCTTGATTTATATAATAAAACTTTTCAATAACTCAATGTGATGCAAATAGCGCAACAACTGAAGGATAAGAATATAGCTGAATATCTGATATATATGTGGCAGATAGAAGACCTGATAAGGGCGAACGATTGTGATATGGACAAACTTACCCGAAACGTAATTTCTGCCTATCAGGTTTCGGACGAAGCACAAAAGGCTTTAACGGAATGGTATGAAAACCTTGTTGGGATGATGCGCGAGGAAGGAGTTCAAGAGAAAGGTCATTTGCAGATTAACCGGAATGTTATAATCAATTTAACAGAGCTACATGTTGCGCTACTCGGTTCGCCTCAGTTTCCGTTTTATAGTGCTGCTTACTTTAAGGCTTTGCCTTTAATAGTCGAATTGCGTGCTAAGAACGGTAAGAAAGAAGAGCCTGAGATAGAGACTTGCTTTGAAGCATTGTATGGTGTGATGCTCTTAAGACTACAGAAAAAAGTAGTAAGTGAGGCAACTACAAAAGCCATTGAATCTATAGCGAACTTACTTTCAATGTTGGCCAATTACTATGATAAAGATAGAAAAGGAGAATTAAAATTAGATTAAAATGAATGTACTTGTTACCGGAGCTAACGGACAGTTGGGAAACGAAATGCGTGTTCTTTCCGAAACCAACGCACAGCATACGTACTTTTTTACCGATGTGCAGGAACTTGATATTTGTAATCAGCAAGCTGTTGAAGCTTATGTTGCCGAAAAAGAAATCGATGTAATTGTGAACTGTGCTGCTTATACGGCAGTAGACAATGCGGAAGATAATAAAGAACTTTGTGATAAGTTGAATAACGTAGCTCCCGGCTATCTGGCTATGGCGGCACAGAATCGTGGAGCTGCGATGATACAGATCTCTACAGATTATGTTTTCGACGGAACCAACCATACTCCTTATACTGAAGAAGAACCTACTTGTCCGGCTTCTGTCTATGGAACAACAAAGTTGGCCGGAGAGGAGAATGTACTTGCGCATTGCGAGAGAACAGTGATTATTCGTACAGCATGGTTATACTCCGTTTACGGGAATAACTTTGTGAAGACTATGATACATTTGGGGCGCGAACGCGATAATCTTGGCGTTATTTTCGACCAGATTGGCACACCCACGTATGCTCACGATTTGGCTATCGCTATTTATGCTATAATAAATAAAGGTGTGGTGCGTGGCGTTTATCATTTTAGTAACGAAGGTGTTTGCTCTTGGTACGATTTTACATTAGCCATTCATCGCATGGCAGGCATTGATTCCTGTAAAGTTCGTCCCTTGCATACTTCGGATTATCCGGCTAAGGCTGCTCGGCCGCATTATTCTGTATTAGATAAAACAAAGATAAAAGACACCTTTGATCTTGAAATTCCTCATTGGGAAAGAAGTTTAGAGCATTGCATAGCTAGGCTATCTTCCCAGCCGTGTGAAAGATGAGAGGATATATATAAGGTGAAGAAAGAACGAGTATTATAAGTAACAAAAGCCATTTTATCTGTTCTCTTTGTTAGATTGAGGGCGGATGATGCGAATCATTATGAATGAAATACAAAGAAGGCGTACGTTCGCCATTATCTCACACCCCGATGCGGGTAAAACTACTTTGACAGAAAAATTACTTCTGTTTGGTGGCCAGATTCAGGTAGCCGGTGCGGTGAAAAGTAATAAGATAAAGAAAACCGCTACAAGTGACTGGATGGAAATAGAGAAACAACGCGGTATTTCGGTTACTACTTCGGTAATGGAGTTCGACTATCGCGATTATAAAGTGAATATTCTCGACACTCCGGGTCACCAGGATTTTGCAGAAGATACTTTTCGTACGCTTACGGCGGTAGATAGCGTTATCATAGTGGTAGACGGTGCTAAAGGTGTGGAGGCGCAGACGAGGAAATTGATGGAAGTGTGTCGCATGCGCAACACGCCGGTAATCATCTTCGTTAATAAGATGGATCGTGAAGGACGCGATCCGTTTGATCTTCTGGATGAATTGGAAGAGGAGCTTCGTATCAGTGTTCGCCCGCTTTCCTGGCCTATCGATCAGGGTGCTCGTTTTAAGGGTGTATATAATATATACGAAGAGAAACTGGATCTTTACCAGCCTTCTAAGCAGGTGGTAACAGAGAAAGTGGCCGTGGATTTGAATGGTATCGAACTGGATACATATATCGGTGCGGAACAGGCTGAGAAGTTACGAACAAACCTGGAACTTATAAACGGCGTTTATTCTGAGTTTAATGTTGATGATTATCTGAAGGCCGAGATAGCTCCTGTCTTTTTCGGATCGGCATTGAATAACTTTGGTGTACAGGAACTGCTGGATTGTTTTGTGAAGATAGCTCCCAGTCCGCGTCCGATAGAAGCCGAAGAACGTGAAGTTGAGCCGGACGAGGCTAAATTTACCGGATTCATCTTTAAAATAACGGCTAACATTGATCCTAATCACCGCTCTTGTGTAGCCTTCTGCAAAATTTGTTCGGGTAAATTCTTACGTAACGCTCCTTACTTACATGTAAGGCATGGCAAAACAATGCGTTTCTCGTCGCCTACACAGTTTATGGCACAGCGTAAAACGACTATTGATGAGGCTTGGGCAGGTGACATTATCGGTTTGCCCGACAATGGAACCTTTAAAATCGGCGATACACTTACTGAGGGTGAACTGCTGCACTTTAGGGGCTTACCCAGCTTCTCTCCTGAAATGTTTAAATACATAGAAAATGCCGATCCAATGAAGCAAAAGCAATTGGCCAAGGGTATTGACCAATTGATGGATGAAGGTGTGGCTCAGCTATTTGTCAATCAGTTTAATGGGCGCAAGATTATTGGTACGGTGGGGCAATTACAGTTTGAGGTCATTCAATATCGCTTGCTCAACGAGTACAATGCTTCGTGTCGTTGGGAGCCTCTTAGCTTATACAAAGCTTGCTGGATAGAGAGTGACGATGCTGAACAGTTGGATGCTTTTAAAAAACGTAAATACCAATATATGGCTAAAGACCGTGAAGGGCGCGATGTTTTTCTGGCCGATAGTAACTACGTGCTACAAATGGCGCAAATAGATTTTAAGAACATAAAATTCCACTTCTCAAGTGAGTTTTAGTTTTTCTTCTATTTGTTAGGCCGGAAGTTAGAAAGGTTCTAATAAAGATATAAATCGCACGAGTAAATGGTTGTACAATAGTCGACTATTTATTCGTGCGATTTGTTTTTCTATGCGATAAAAAGATTATGTATCGAATGAATAAACGCTTTCATTTCTTTGGTTAAAGTGTATTATTTTTTTTAAGATCATTATTAATGATGATTAGCCGGACTGTTTTTCATGATTATTAGGTATTTCACAACCTTAACGTTCAGCGTAACTTTGTGGCATAAAACATAAAACATGGGGAAAGCTATTTTTTTTGTCGCACTGGCATTCAATTTCTATTTTATTTCGGCATATGCTCAAGATTCTTCCCCGAAAGAAGAACAACGGGTATTAACAGTGGAAGTCTCTTATATTGGAGACAATATAAATAATCTTTCGGGGGGTATTAAATCAGGTTCACGCTATTTGGGCATGGCTAATCTCCGCCTTGATTTCGATACTCAGGCAGCCGGATTGTGGAATGGAGGATTGTTTCATGTAAATGGAGTCAATACACATGGTGGTTCCCCTTCGTCCGATTTACTGGGTGATATGCAGGTCGTTTCTAATATTGATGCGGGAAAGCATACTTACTTTCAGGAACTTTGGTTTAAGCAGATATTGGGTAAGGTTGAATTTACTGTTGGTTTGCAAGATCTGAATATTGAATTTGCTAATTCGGAGTACGGAGCGCTTTTCCTAAACAGTTCGTTTGGTATATTACCTGTTATTTCAACAAATATGTCGGTCCCTATTTTCCCGTTGACTACCTTGGGTATAACGAGTAAATGGAATATTTCTCCTCAGATAGCATGGCTAAATGCCATATACGATGGTAGTCCTACTGATTTTGATTATAACCCCTACAACCTTGAATGGCATTTGGGATCAAAAGATGGTGTTTTCGCAATCTCAGAACTTCAGTATCAGGTGAATTCAGAGGCTCTGTCGGGTACTTATAAGATAGGCATATACTCGCACAATCACATTGAGGAAAACTGCTTTGGTGAAAAAATGCCTGATTCTTCTAATAATGATATTATAGGTCTTTATGCCTATGCCGACCAGAAAGTATGGGAGCAAGGTAACAAAAACCTTGGGCTGTTTACCCAATTAGGCTATAGCCCGTCTAAAGCAAGTGCCAATAATTATTATTTGGGATTGGGTTTAAATTATGCCGGCCTTTTTAATAAACATGGAAAAGATGTTTTGGGATTCGCCGTTGCTCATCAGCATTTTACTGTTGACGTAAGTAGCGAAACTGCGATTGAATTGACTTATCAATATGCACTAACAAAGAATCTTTTTATTCAACCGGATATTCAATACATTGTTAATCCCGCAGGAACGGGTGAAACACTCGACAATTGTCTTGCCTGCAATTTACGATTTGGCCTTACTTTTTAAATAACTATTTGATATGGAAATAACTAAAAATATGCATTTATCGAATTTGCAGAATAATGAAATAGGCGTAATTGTGAAAGTGACAGGCCGAGGAGCCTTCCGCAAAAGGATTACGGAAATGGGCTTTGTGAAGGGCAAGTTAGTAAGAGTCATAAAGAATGCTCCTCTGCAAGATCCGGTAGAGTATGAGATAATGGGCTATAATGTTTCTTTAAGGCGAAGTGAGGCAGCATTGATAGAAGTAGCCCCCGCAAACGAAACAACGCTATTGAAGCAGGCTACGTTTGAAGGAACTTTTGCCGACGATAACTTTAAGGCAATTGAAAGCATAAAGGGTAATCATATAAATATTGCTTTGGTGGGAAATCCCAATAGCGGTAAGACTACCTTATTTAATTATGCTTCGGGTTCGCACGAGAGGGTTGGAAATTACGGTGGAGTGACGGTCGATTCGAAAGAAGCCTATATTAAACAAGGAGGGCACATCTTAAAGATTGTCGATTTGCCTGGAACATATTCCATTACTGAATATACGCCCGAAGAATTATATGTACGTTCTCATATTATAGAAAATGCGCCGGATGTGGTGGTCAATGTTGTTGATGCTTCGAATCTGGAACGTAACTTGTTTCTTACAACTCAACTCATCGATATGGATGTTAAAGTAGTCATTGCTTTGAACATGTTCGATGAACTGGAGGAGAAAGGAGAGAAATTGGATTATCCGGCACTGGGTAAAATGATGGGCATTCCTATTGTTCCTACGGTTGCGGTGAAAGGTAAAGGCATTCCCGCTTTGATAAACAAAATAATAGAGGTCTATGAAGATAAAGACCCTACGGTAAGACACATACATATTAATTATGGCACTACCATAGAAGATTCTATTGTAAAAATACAAACCATTATCCAACAGAATGAGGAGGTGACGAATCGTTATTCTACCCGTTACCTGGCCATTAAGCTTCTGGAGAATGACAAAACGACTTTGTCTCAATTAAAGAGTTGTAAGAACTTTGATCTGATTGCCGAAAAAAACAAAACGGAGATACGTAAGCTTGAGAAAGAGTATGGAGAAAGTTCTGAAACAGTAATTACGGATGCCAAATATGGATTTATTGCCGGGGCCTTGGGCGAAACGCTGATTGAAAGTAAGGATGAAAGGAGAAAAAAGAGTAAGGATATAGACAACTTGCTAACGCATAAGATATTGGGCTTCCCTATCTTTATTTTCTTTATGTGGCTGATGTTTCAGACTACTTTTACTCTTGGCAATTATCCTATGGACTGGATTGACAGCGGTGTAGGTCTTATTAGTGATCTTGTTAGTAACATGATGCCCGACGGTGCCTTAAAGGATTTACTGGTCGATGGAATTATTGCCGGTGTCGGAGGCGTTATAATCTTTCTTCCTAATATTCTTATCTTATTCTTTTTCATATCGCTTATGGAAGATACCGGTTATATGGCGAGAGTTTCTTTTATCATGGATCGGTTAATGCATAAAATAGGTTTGCACGGTAAGTCCTTTATTCCTTTATTAATGGGATTTGGGTGTAATGTTCCTGCTATTATGGCAACGCGTACTCTCGAGAACAGGAAAGATAGAATGCTCACGATGCTGATTGCCCCCTTTATGTCGTGCAGTGCACGCTTACCGGTCTATGTGTTGTTGATCTCTGCTTTTTTTCCTGAAAATCAAGGATTGGTATTGTTCTCAATATATATAATAGGTATTATCATAGCCATACTGGTGGCTTTAGTATTTAAGAATACCATATTCTCAAAACAAGACGTTCCTTTTGTAATGGAATTGCCTCCCTATAGAATTCCTACTCTTAAAAACACATCCATTCACATGTGGCATAAGGGGTCGCAATATTTGCGGAAAATGGGAAGTGTTATTCTTCTTGCGTCGATATTTATCTGGGCATTGAGCTATTACCCCCGCAATGTGAAGTATTCGACTAATTATGATGCAAAGATTGCGGCTGTCGATCAAAACACGCTGTTGCCCGACTCTGCCAAGCATGTACAGACTGTAGATCTGGAATTATTGAAAGCTTCGGAACATCAGGAACAATCGTATATCGGCCGATTAGGACGTTTTATAGAACCAACGATTAGACCTTTGGGTTTTGACTGGAAAATAGGTATAAGTATTATAACCGGTCTTGCTGCTAAAGAAATTGTTGTAGGTTCTATGGGTATCCTTTATCATGCCGATTTATCGGCCGACGAGAATTCGAGTAATTTAGTACAAAAATTGCAGCAACAGGAGCATACTGCCGGATCGTTGAAAGGACAGAAAGTATTCACTCCGTTGGTTGCCTTTGGTTTTATGCTTTTCGTGCTGATTTACTTTCCTTGCGTGGCGGTTATTGCTGCTATTAAAAAAGAATCGGATTGGAAATGGGCTGTGTTTACTATGTTCTATACTACCGGCATAGCTTGGCTGGTCGCTTTTTTAACCTATCAGATAGGAAGTCTGATTATTTAACTTAATATCATTATGGTACAGAATATTATAACCCTGATAATTATCTTTTCTGCTTTGGCTTATGTAGCCTTTACTATTTTAAGAAAATCAGAGAAGAAAAACGGTTCCGGTTGTGCTGGTTGTTCCGGCTGTGCACTGAAAAATACAGTAAAGGGGGAAAAGAGTGGGAGTAAATCGGGAGGCTGCCATTAATTCTCTTGTTTATTGAACTTAATTTCCTTGGTGATAGTGATGCTCTGAAAAGAGTTTCACTATTCAACTCTTCATGTTATTTCTCTTAATGACCTTCGATTTAAGGTTTTTTACCTCCTTACTAAGCTATTGATTCTTTCTATTTAGCATTTTTTATTCATTTTATTCTTTATTCTTCTGTTTTTAATTGGTAATTTCGGACGATTTTTTATTTATCTGCCTGAATTAGTTATAAATCATAAATTCTAATTGTTGTTATGGAAAATATTGAAACAGCGTTATTGTTACTGGTTGTGGGGATGGGTACTGTTTTTGCTATTCTGCTTCTGGTTATTTATCTGGGGAAGTTTCTTATTACTTTAGTGAATAAGTACGCTCCCGAAGAAGAAATTCCAATTAAACAAATGCCTGCTAGGGGACCTGTACCGATATCGGGGAATATTCTGGCGGTTATTACAGCAGCCGTTAATGTGGTGACGCATGGCAAAGGCAGAGTTGCTAAAGTTGATAAATTGTAATCCTTATAATGTCTAATCGTTGAATGGGGGCAGGGTTTAGACTCTTTGCTGTTCAACACTTCAGCTAATAGTATATGAAAAAAGAAGTAAAGTTTAGTTTGGTTTTCAGAGACATGTGGCAATCGGCCGGTAAATATGTTCCTCGGGTAGACCAACTAGTTAAAGTAGCTCCGGCTATTGTTGAGATGGGTTGTTTTGCCCGTGTAGAAACAAATGGCGGTGGCTTTGAACAAGTGAATTTATTGTTTGGGGAAAATCCGAATAAAGCTGTGCGCGAGTGGACAAAACCGTTTCACGAAGCCGGCATTCAGACGCATATGCTCGACAGGGCACTTAACGGGCTTAGAATGAGCCCCGTACCTGCGGATGTGCGTAAGTTGTTTTATAAAGTAAAGAAAGCTCAGGGCACAGACATAACCCGTACCTTCTGCGGGCTGAATGATGTGCGCAATATTGCTCCATCCATAGTCTATGCAAAGGAGGCGGGTATGATCTCCCAATGCTCTCTCTGCATCACCTACTCGCCCATCCACACGGTTGAGTACTACACCAACATGGCGTTAGAACTTATTAAACTCGGGGCGAACGAGATCTGCGTAAAAGATATGGCAGGTGTTGGTCGCCCCGTTTCTTTGGGCAAAATTGTAGCCAATATAAAGACAGCACATCCGGAAATACCGGTGCAGTATCATAGCCATGCAGGTCCCGGGTTTAATATGGCTTCTATCTTAGAGGTCTGCGAAGCCGGTTGCGACTATGTTGACGTGGGCATGGAACCTCTTTCTTGGGGAACAGGACATGCCGACTTGCTCAGTGTGCAGGCTATGCTGAAGGATGCCGGTTTTCAGGTACCTGAAATCAATATGGAAGCTTACATGAAAGTACGTGGCATGATTCAGGAGTTTATGGACGACTTTTTGGGGTTATACATCAGTCCTAAGAATCGCCTGATGAACTCGCTTCTTATCGGTCCGGGACTTCCGGGTGGAATGATGGGTAGCCTGATGGCCGATTTGGAATCGAATCTGGAATCGATCAACAAATACAAGGCAAAACATAATCTGCCGTTTATGACACAGGATGAGTTGCTCATTAAGTTATTTAACGAAGTAGCCTATGTTTGGCCGCGGGTAGGTTATCCTCCCTTGGTTACTCCCTTTAGCCAGTATGTGAAGAATCTGGCCATGATGAACGTAATGGCTATGGAAAAGGACAAAGAACGTTGGGGCATGATAGCCGACGATATCTGGGATATGCTTTTGGGCAAAGCCGGACGCTTGCCTGGAACGCTGGCTCCTGAAATTATCGAGAAGGCGGAACGTGAAGGACGTAAGTTCTTTGATGGCAATCCGCAGGATAATTATCCCGATTCGCTGGATAAATACCGTAAACTCATGAAAGAGAATAAGTGGGAAGTGGGCGAGGATGATGAAGAACTCTTCGAATATGCCATGCACCCGGCACAATATGAGGCTTACAAGAGCGGTAAAGCTAAAGAAGATTTCTTGGAAGATGTAGCTAAACGTCGCGCTGAAAAAGACAAGTCTCCCGAAGAAGATGCAAAGCCCAAGACACTAACTGTACAGGTAGACGGACAGGCTTATAAGGTAACGGTAGCTTATGGTGATGCCAAATTGCCTGCTGCCGATGGGGCGGCACCTGTGGTTTCGGGCGAAGGAAAGGATGTTCTTTCTCCGCTGGAAGGTAAGTTCTTCCTGACTAAGAATGCTTCCGAAAATGCATTGAAAGTGGGCGATGTGGTGAAGCAAGGTGATATAATCTGCTATGTGGAAGCCATGAAGACTTACAATGCCATTCGCGCGGAGTTTGGCGGAACGGTAACGGCAATTGGTTTTGCCTCGGGAGATGCAATTTCTGAAGATGACGTATTAATGAAGATTGGATAATGAACGAGATATTTGAGAACTTATACGATATGACTGCTTTCAGCAATATAATTGCTGATCCGCAGTTTCTGATCATGTATGCCATTGCTTTTGTGTTACTCTATCTGGGTATTAAAAAGCAATACGAACCATTGCTGTTGGTGCCTATTGCTTTCGGAGTGTTGCTTGCCAATTTCCCGGGAGGAGATATGGGAGTTACACAGGCAAACGAGGCTGGCATGATCAACGTGCATGGGGTGATGAAGAACATTTGGGAAATGCCGTTGCACGAGATTGCACACGATCTTGGACTAATGAACTTCGTTTACTACATGTTAATAAAAACAGGTTTCTTGCCTCCTATTATTTTCATGGGGGTAGGTGCTTTGACCGACTTTGGGCCGATGCTTCGTAACTTGCGGCTTTCCATCTTCGGTGCTGCGGCTCAGTTAGGTATTTTCACCGTGTTGTTGGTGGCTATATTGATGGGCTTTACGCCGAAGGAAGCAGCTTCGCTGGGCATCATTGGCGGTGCCGACGGGCCTACGGCTATTTTTACGACTATTAAGCTGGCCCCTCAATTACTGGGTCCTATAGCCATTGCCGCTTATTCATATATGGCGCTTGTGCCGGTAATCATTCCTTTGGTGGTGAAGTTACTGTGTACTAAGAAGGAACTTAGCATTAATATGAAGGAACAGGAGAAAAAGTATCCGTCGAAAATAAAGATCAAGAATCTGCGCGTGTTGAAGATTATATTCCCTATTGCCGTTACTACTGTTGTGGCTTTGTTTGTGCCTACAGCTGTGCCGTTGATAGGTATGTTGATGTTTGGTAACCTGGTTAAAGAGATCGGTACCAATACTTTCCGCTTATTTGATGCGGCATCAAACAGCATTATGAATGCGGCCACCATCTTCTTAGGACTTTCTGTAGGAGCAACGATGACCACCGAAGCTTTCCTTAACTGGACTACCATCGGCATTGTTGTAGGTGGATTCCTGGCTTTTGCACTCTCTATTTCAGGAGGCATTTTGTTTGTGAAGGTGGTTAATCTGTTCTCGAAGAAGAAGATTAATCCGCTGATTGGTGCTACGGGACTGAGTGCCGTGCCTATGGCCAGTCGTGTGGCCAATGAGATAGCGTTGAAATATGACCCCAAGAACCATGTATTGCAATATTGCATGTCGAGTAACATTTCGGGTGTAATAGGTTCGGCCGTTGCAGCGGGTGTGCTAATCTCGTTCTTAGGATAGAGTTATAAGGTTTATATTACCGTAAAGGCCGCCTCAGAATTCATGTGCTGAGGCGGCCTTTTCTCTTTCTGTTGTGTATCTGATCCGAGCTCGGTCGGAGTATCGTTTGCCGAGATTTGCTTATTGCCGTTTATCCGTCTCTGATACGTTTGCAAAGGTGGGCAGTGTTAGCGGATTACCCGGCCGAATGCAATGAATTTGTTCGTATACCTTTATATCGAGCTCGTCTCCGTTCGTTAGTTCTATCGTAACATCCGTTTTGCTCACCTTTAGGTGTAGCGTGCGTTCGCGGAAGTTAACGTTGAAAGAATAGCTGTTCCATTTATCCGGAGTTGTGGGGTGAAAGCTAAGCAAGTCACTTTGTATTTGCATGCCTGCGAATCCTCTGACAATGGCCAGCCAGCTTCCTGCCATGCTTGTGACGTGTAGTCCCTGCTCTAATTCGTTATTGTAATCGTCCAAATCCAGTCGGGTAGCGTGCAAAAAAAGGTTGTAGGCTTTATTCGTATCGCCTATGCGCGAGGCAAGTATCGAATGAATGTAGGGAGATAACGATGATTCGTGCAACGTGCGGGGCTCGTAGAAGTGAAAATTGCGGCGGATGGTTTCGGGATCAAAGTCCGCGTAAAACAAATATAACCCCAATAACACATCACTTTGCTTGATGTAGCAGGAACGCAGAATACAATCCCACGACCAGTGCTGATTAACGGGACGCTCATTTGCGGGGATTTCTTCTGTCGTTTTCAGTTCTTTGTCCAGATAGCCGTCGTTTTGAACGAATATGCCCAGCTCTTTATCTTCCGGCAGATACATGTTCTCTATAATTTCTTTCCACCGTACCGTCTCTGAATACTCAAAGGATGTCTTCCGACGGATTCGGGTGTATTCATCCGGATATTCATGTGCTACTATTTCCAGATAGTCTATGGTGCTTTGTAGGCACTGCACACACGAATAGTTGGTGTACCAATTGTTGTCTACATTGTTTTCGTACTCGTTGGGTCCGGTTACGCCAAGCAACACGTACTTTTGTTTAGGTTGCGAAAAAGAAACCCGTTGGCTCCAGAATCGGCTGATGGCAATAAGCACCTCCAGTCCGTAGTGGCCAACGTAATCTTTGTTACCGGTCATGGTGGTGTACAGAGATATGGCATACGCAATGATGCTGTTACGGTGAATCTCTTCAAAGGTGATTTCCCACTCGTTGTGGCATTCGTCTCCGTTGATAGTAACCATGGGATAGAGGGCTGCGCCGCCTCCGAAGCCCAGTTTTTTTGCATTCTCTATGGCTTTAGGCAGGTGATTGTAACGATATAAAAGTAAGTTTTTGGCAATCTCCTTGGAGCTGGACAGCAGGAAGAAAGGTACGCAGCAGAGCTCCGTATTCCAATAAGTGTTTCCTCCGTATTTCTCTCCGGTAAATCCTTTTGAACCGATGTTTAACCTCGGGTCGTCTCCGCGATAGGCTTGGTTCAGTTGGAAAATATTGAAACGAATGCCTTGTTGTGCTTCCGGATCTCCGTCTATCACCACATCGGCCTCGGCCCATATTTCTTTCCAAACATCTTTATGCTCTAGCAGCAACGTGTCCCAGCCTTTTGTTTTGGCAGCTTTACTTTCGGACACAGATTGATCGACCAGTTGCTGCCTGTCGTAATACAAAGAACTGGCGATGGCGGTATATTTGATGAGCGTTACCCGTTCGCCCGGTTTCACGTCGGCGCCGATGCTGAATCCGGTTAGCTTCTCTTTCTCTATTTTGATGGGGCTGCTTGTTACCTCTTTGCTGTTTTTAAATAGTTGGTAAGTCATGGCGCTACACACCTGAGAGTCTTCGTGCCGTGTCTGTGTCCACAGATAAGCATATTCGCCCGTAGCCTCGGCACGTAGAATGTTCCACATCTTTTCGTTGAAGTTGGAACTTTCGTACTTCACATCGGCATTGAGGTAGGGCACCAGTGAAATTTTCCCTTCGTAGTTAACTGATGTTACGCTGTACTTAATGAGACAAAGGTTTTGATTGGCCATGCTGTTGATGTGTTCCACATGCACTTTCAGCGTGTGCCCTTTGGGCGAAGTAGCCTGAAAATCCCGATAGGAGATACCTTCTTTCATATCCAGCCGTCTCTCGAAACTATCCACATCCCATTGGGCCAGGTCAAGTTCTTCGTCAATCAGGCGCAGAAGAATGCCGCTCCAGTTGGGCGCATTCGGAATGCGCGAGAAGAACTTCGGATATCCGTTCTTCCACCATCCCACGCGGGTTTTATCCAGAAAGGCAATGCCTGCCAGATAAGAGCCTTGCAGGCTGTCGCTGCTGTAGGTCTCTTCAAAATTGCCTCGTTGACCTATGCGGCCATTGCCTAAACTAAATATACTTTCCGATGCGCGCAGATGGTCGGCATGAAAGCCTTCTTCTATAATATTCCACTCATCTGTCCGAAGGAACTTCTTCATGATTCTATGTGTTTCGTATGAAAAATACAACTCTATGCCCAAAGTACGTAAAAAAACAAATAGAGAGCAAACGAATTGACTAATTTCACACAAACATTCACTTGTGAGCTGGCTTTTGTCAAGAGGAAGTTTATGGATTATTAACAAACAGGAGGTGGCGGATAAAGATAAAGGAGTTCTTGGGGCAACAATACGGGAAATTTTCTTTTTCTATAGGAGTTTTCTCGGTAACAAGTAAGCATATTGGTGACGACAAGCCTTGTTATTGTGAATATACAACCGTGTAATTGCCCGAATTGAACCGTCATATCAGTAAAATGCAACCGTCACTTGGAAGAAATGCAACCGTCATTTGAGTCGAAAGACGGTTGGCGCATAAAAAAAGGGAGAAGTGACAACTTCCCCCTTTTACTGTAGTTTAATCTGAATATACTTTATGATTACTCTGACAAAGATAATACATTTACTTGGCAAAGTCAAGCTTTTTAGCTAAAAAAATGAAGCCGGCTTTTATTTTTATGTTCTCCCTCTTTTTCCGGGAGGTCTATGCTTTTGTCGGTTCGGGCTTTTCATTGCTATGCACCACGGTTTCCTTCACAAAGTACACGCAGCAGGCTCCTATCACAAGTGATATTCCTGCCAGTACCAACATGTTTACCTGACGGCCAGCTACCAGATGCAGCAATCCGCCGCCAACGAGTGCCGCTACAATTTGAGGCACACAAATGGTTCCGTTAAACAGCCCCAGGTAAGCTCCCATGTTTTTGCCCGAAACCGAGTTCGTCAGTATCGTAAACGGCATGGCCAGCATGGCCGCCCATGCACAACCTATCAGTAGGTAAGAGGCAAATAGTAGGTACTGGTTGTTGAAGAACATGATAGAGATGAACCCGATTCCCCCCAATACTAAACTGAGTGAATAAGCAAACTTGCGCGACTTGAATAAAGGCAACGCAATGGCCCAGATTACCGACCCGATAGCTTGCACGGCAAATAGCACGCCTACCCAGTTGCCCGCTTCCTGATATCCTGCGTTTTGCACATCGGTCGTATTCCATACCGTGTATGCAATGGCTCCGTTTGTATACGTCCACATATACATAAATGCCGCCCAACTGAAGAACTGTACCAGTCCCACCGTCCAGAACACCTTGGGCGCATGCTTCAACAGCGAGAGGAAATCTGTTTTCTCCTTCTTCTCGGCGGCAGTGATGTCATGAAACGCCTCAAATTCCTTCGGCGGCATTTCTTTTACCTTCAGGCTGGTATAAAGCACACAAAGCAACAAAATGGCAGCTCCTATATAAAAGGAGTAAATAACCGAGTTGGGCACCGTGCCTTTTTCGCCCATGTTGCTGATGCCTATCCACGTAAAGATGAAGGGAAACAGATAGCCCACCAGGCTACCGGCATTGCACAGAAAGCTCTGAATGGAGTAGGCCAGTCCCTTTTGTTTTTCATTGACCATGTCGCCCACCAACATCTTAAACGGTTGCATGGCCATGTTAATGGAAGTATCCATAAACATAAGAGCCACCAGTCCGAATATCATGGCCGTGCTCACCGCCATGCCGAAACTTCCCGCATTGGGCAACAGGCACATCACAATAACGGCAACGATTGATCCTATAAACAAATAAGGAATTCTTCGCCCGAAGCGTGTCCACGTTTTGTCGCTGGCGGAACCGATGAGAGGTTGCACAATGATTCCTGCCAGAGGAGGCAAGATCCAGAAATAACTCAAATTATGCGGGTCGGCCCCCAACGTAGAGAATATGCGGCTGATGTTAGCGCTTTGAAGCGCATAAGCAATCTGTACGCCAAAAAAGCCAAAGCTGATGTTCCACAGCTTCCAAAAACTTAAATCAGGTTTTACTTTCATGGTATTCTTATGGTTTAATCTATTCTTATTTGGTTGTTCCCCTCACTACCAGGTTGGTTTTTACTATTCTGTTGGGCCCTTTTCGTTCCCCGTCTTCTCCTTCTATTTTATGGATGAGAATATCGATCGCACTTTCTCCCACTTCCTGTCCGTGCTGTTCCACCGTTGTTAACTTAGGATCTGTGCTCTGTGCAATGGCGCCATCCGTAAAGCCGCAGATAGAGATTTCATCCGGCACCTTCAGTCCCACCAGTTTGCATGCATAAAGAATGCCCGACGCCGTTTCGTCATTAATGGCGAAGAACCCGTCCGGCCTATCCGGCTTTTCGAGTATATCCGGTGTCGCAGCAATGGCCTGTTCGCGCGTATCGCAGAACTTTATCATGTTGTCGTTTACCGGAATCTTATATTTTTTCATTGCATCCAGGTATCCGTTGCGCCTGTTTTTTGATATTTCCAGATGAGGCAAGCTGCTATAGAAGAAGATGCGCTTGCATCCGGTTTGAATCATATACTCTACCGCGGCAAAAGCCCCGGCGTAGTCGTCTACCACCACCCGCTCGGTATTGATGCCCGTGCAGATGCGGTCATAGAAAACAATAGGGATATTATTATCCAGCAATTCCTGGTAATGATCGTATTGCGAAGTGTCTTTGGCCAGCGAAGAAATAACCCCGCAAACTCTTGCAGCGAGAAATGAGTGAACAATCTTCACCTCCTGCTCGTAGCTTTCATTGCTTTGTGCCACCAAGATGTTGTATCCCGCATTTGCGGCACTCTTTTCAATGCCGCTCAGCACACACGAAAAGAAATGATGAACCAGTTGCGGTATAATTACCCCAATGGTGTTCGAACGATTGGTTCGTAAGTTAAGCGCCAGCGCGTTGGGCTTATAATTATGCTCGCGCGCATACTTATGTATCGCTTCCCGGGTTGCCGGACTGATGTCCGGATTATCCTTCAAAGCTCTCGACACCGTAGAGGGTGAAACGCCCAATGCCCGGCCTATGTCTTTAATGGTGATTTGCGGTTTGTTCATGGTCTACATCTCTTTCAGCCAAAGGTAATTCAAATTCCGAGAAAATAAAAACATTAGAGTTCGTCTTTGTTCTCTATTGATACGCAAAAATAGTGGAATGGGTAGTAATTGTTTGATAATGAACGATGTTTACCTTTAGATGGAAGTGCAAACGATTGCGTAACCGTAAATGCAGATTTGTATAAATTAGTAATGTTGCTGCTGTTTATATACTCTATTTTTGCTAAACAGTAGTAAGGAGCGGAGTTTTGCTCCCGGTTATAATCTGTAAATTCTATATTCATAATATTGTTAACTTTAATATTAAAATGCATGAAGCAAGTAAATCTTAGAATCTGTCGAACGATTCTTCCCCTGTTGTTAGGGCTGTTCTTGTCAATGGGCGCATTTGCACAGCAAGTTTCTGTAATGGGGCATGTGAAAGATGCAACGGGCGAACCGGTGATTGGTGCCAACATCATTGTAAAAGGTACCACGAACGGAACAATTACTGATTTGGATGGTAACTTCTCTCTCCAGGTTCCTCAAAATTCCACTATCGTTATTTCTTTTGTAGGTTATAAATCAGTGGAAGTACCGGCTACCAGGAATATGACTGTAACTCTTCAGGATGATGCAGTATTGCTTCAGGAAGCTGTAGTTATCGGATATGGTACGGTTAAAAAGAGTGATGCTACAGGATCTGTTACCGCTATAAAACCTGATAAGTTAAATCGCGGTATGACGACCAATGCTCAGGACATGATGACCGGTAAAATTGCCGGTGTAAATGTTACTTCTAACGGAGGTACACCCGGCCAGGGGGCTACAATTCGCGTACGTGGAGGCTCTTCTCTCTCGGCAAGCAATGACCCGTTGATCGTGGTTGATGGTATGGCGTTGGATAATGATGGTATTAAAGGTATGTCAAACCAGTTAAGTACTATTAATCCCAATGACATCGAAAGCTTTACCATCCTGAAAGATGCCTCTGCTACTGCAATTTATGGTTCTCGCGCATCTAATGGCGTTATTATCATTACTACGAAGAAAGGTACGGCTGGTTCTCGCCCAAGCATTTCTTATGATGGTAATGTGTCTATGGGTGTGAAGAGAAATACGGTCGATGTACTCAATGCTTCTGAATTTAGCGCACTGGTTGCCCAAAAATACGGAGAGGGCAGCGATGCTGTAAATGCACTGGGAACAGCCGATACCGATTGGCAAAATGAAATCTATCGTTCTGCCATTAGTACGGATCATAACTTAACTGTTTCCGGCGGGTTTAAGAATCTTCCTTATCGTGTAACCGTTGGTTATACAAACCAGAATGGTATTCTTAAAACCTCTAACTTTGAACGCTACACAGGTTCTGTTAATTTGAGTCCGACTTTCTTTGACGGGCACCTCAAGATGAATCTGAATGCAAAAGGGATGATTGCCAACAACCGTTTTGCCGATACCGACGCAGTTGGTGCTGCTGTAATGTTCGATCCTACTCAGTCTGTATACGGAACCCCGAGTCCTATCGTTCCTTCCGATGAGAATTACTACGGAGGATATTTTCAGTGGACGGGTAAGGATGGTGTCTGGAACAATTTGGCGACAAACAACCCGGTAGCTTTATTAGAATTGAAGCATGACACTTCAAATGCAAAAGACTTCATCGGTAATGCCGAGTTTGATTATAAATTCTTTTCTATCCCCGACTTAAAGGCTCACCTTAATTTGGGTATGAACATTTCCAAAGGTCATCAGGATTTATACGAACCGATCGAATTTGCTGCCGAGTCGCATCATGGTCGCACAGGTACGGACTCTCAGTTTAAATACAACAAATCATTGAACTTCTATCTTCAATACGCAAAAGATCTGGGTGTGCATCATTTTGATGTAATGGCAGGTTACGAATGGCAACATTTTTATCGTAGCGGACATTCTAATTATGTAGGTCTGGTAGATGATTATAATCCCACCAGTAGCGTTAGCAAAACTGAAAGCTATTTAGTTTCATTCTTTGGGCGTGCCAATTATTCCTTGCTCGATAGGTACTTGTTCACGTTTACTCTTCGTGATGACGGAACTTCACGGTTTAGCAGCAATAATCGCTGGGGACTTTTCCCTTCGGCTGCTTTAGGCTGGAAAATAAATGAAGAAGCATTTCTGAAAGATGTAAGAGCTATCAGCAATTTAAAACTTCGTTTAGGTTGGGGTATTACCGGACAACAAGATATTCAGCAAGGCGATTATTCCTATATTCCCAAATACATAATAAATACGGATGGTGCTTACTATCCGCTAGGTGGAGGTACTGGCATCACTTATCGTCCTGATGGTGTGAACGAAAACCTGAAATGGGAAAAGACAGCTACTTATAATGTTGGTTTAGACTTTGGTTTCCTTAATGGACGAATCTCCGGATCGCTGGATGGATATTATCGTAAAACTACAGATTTGCTTAATAAAATAGATGTTCCGGCCGGAACGAACTTTGTGAATCGTTTGTACTCCAATATCGGTTCTTTAGAGAATAAAGGGGTAGAGTTTGCTCTTACCGGTCGCATCATAGAGCAGAAAGATTTAAGTTGGGAAGTAAACTACAACGTTACCTGGAATAAGAACAAAATTACAAAATTAACTACAGGCGATTCCAGTGATGATGCAGTAGCTACGGGAAGTACCATTAGCTATGGCACAGGAGCTTATGTAATGGCAAATGCAGTAGACTATGCAGCTAATTCGTTCTATGTATACCAACAGGTTTATGATAATAACGGCAAGCCGATTGAAAATACATTTGTCGATCGTAATGGCGATGGCGTAGTAAATGCAAATGACTTATACATTTATAAGAAAGCGGCTCCGGATGTAACGATGGGACTTTCTTCAAAAGTAATCTGGAAAGATTGGGATTTTAGTTTCACCCTACGCGCCAGCCTCAATAACTACGTTTATAATGATGTGGCATCTAATCTGTCTTCTCTCGGAACTTCATCTATCTATACCACTTCAGAGTTTTTGATTAATCGGCCGAAGAGTGCTTTAGATACTAACTTTGAAGGTAAAGGCACGTGGTTCCTCTCTGATTATTATGTGCAGAATGCATCCTTCTTACGTTGTGATAATATAACGCTGGGGTATTCATTCAAGAAACTATTTGGTGTGCTCAATGGTCGCACTTATGCAACCGTTCAAAATCCGTTTGTGATTACAAACTATAAAGGACTTGATCCTGAAATGTCGGGTGGTATCGATCGCAATCTTTATCCTCGTCCTGTTACGACTCTGGTTGGTTTGAGCCTTAATTTTTAATCTTTTAAAACCTTTTATTATATGAATCTTAAATATATCAAATCAATATTCCCGCTTCTGACAATATCACTTTGTCTGAGTCTGGGATCATGTGTCAATGATTTGGATGTAACTCCGATTGATCCGAATTCTGTTACGGCATTTAATCAGGAGGCTGTATTTACTAAAATTTACGCCTCACTTTCGTTGACCGGACAGCAAGGACCTGCCGGTAACAGTGACATCTCCGGTTTGGATGAAGGTACTTATGGATTTCTTCGTCAGATGTGGAACTTTCAGGAAATGCCCACCGACGAAGCTGTTTGTGCATGGGGCGATACAGGTATTCCCGAGCTGAATTTTATCACTTGGAATTCTTCTACAGCTTTTATCTCAGGCTTTTACCAGAAACTAATGATTGGCGTTACACTCTGTAATCGTTTTCTGGAACTAACCACGGATGAAACCGATGATGCGTCGTTGAAACAACGGGCCGAAACTCGTTTTATACGTGCGCTTTATTATTATTATCTGATGGATTTGTTTGGCAATCCTTCTTTTACCACAACGGTATCTACGGAAGCTCCTCAACAAATTAAACGTGCCGATTTATTCGCTTTTCTGGAAACGGAACTGCAAGAATGTGTTACAGATATGTATGATCCTCAAACAGCACCCTACGGTCGTGCCGATAAAGCTGCTGCCTGGTTATTGCTTTCTCGCTTGTACTTAAATGCGGAAGTATATACCGGAACGGCTCATTGGAGTGATGCAGCGGAATATTCATACAAGGTAATAACTTCGGGATATACTCTCTGTCCGGATTATGAACAACTGTTCATGGCCGATAACAGCGGAGCAAATGATCCTTACGGAAGTCCGTCTACTGTTAATAAGGCTACAGATGAAATAATTCTGCCTATACTAACCGATGGGGTAGACACTAAATCTTATTCGAACATGCAGTTTATTATTGCTTCCACTCATACCGCCGATATGCCCGGCTGGGGTTCTACTGCAGGTTGGGGAGGAAACAGAGCACGTCCGAATTTGGTTGATAAATTTACAACGACCAATGATGCCCGATATTTATTCTTTTCAACCGATCGTACCAAGGACATAAGCAACACACAAACTTTCAAAGAAGGTTATTCTGTTACTAAGTTCTCCAATATTCGTGCCGATGGCGGAGCCGTTCACGATGTGGAATATGTTGATACTGATTTTCCTTTGTTACGTGCGGCTGAGGCCTATTTAACTTATGCCGAAGCGGTGGTACGCGGAGGAACGGCCCAGGCTATGACAGCTTTGGATGCTATCAATGAAGTTCGCCACAGAGCGGGTTTGGTTAATTTGCAATCGTTGACATCTGCCGATCAGGTACTTGATGAAAAAGCGCGTGAATTCTATTTTGAAGGACAACGTCGCACGGACCTTATCCGTTTTGGTTACTTTACTTCCAGTAGTTATGTTTGGCAATGGAAAGGTGGCGTGCAAGCCGGCAACGGAGTTGCTTCTACTTATAATCTCTACCCGATACCTTCTGCCGATTTAAGCGCAAATGCTAATCTGGTACAGAATCCGGGCTATTAATACACACTCTTTTGTCAATATAAAAAAGATATGAATATGAAAAAGATAAATATATATTTCTCTCTCTTGATGGCAATAGCACTCTTTAGCGGTTGCGATTCTGATAGAGACAGTAATCCCGCATATCAACAACCTGATTCCTTTGTCTTGAATACTCCGGCGTATGCTGCGGTTCCTCAGAATCTGGAAGAAGCTACTTCTGTTGTGTTTACCACAACCCAGCCCGACTATGGATTTACGGCTGCGACAACTTATGCGGTACAGGTTTCTTTGACCAATGATTTCTCGGAAGTAACAGAGAATCCCGTTTATCAAACATTAGGAAGTGTTTCCACGTCTGCTAAAATAGCGGCAAATGCAATAGAACTGGATAAGGCTATTGTAAAACTGGCCGGTTGGTCAACAGCTTCTCAATGTATTGCCGATAGTGTTATCGATGTGCATGTTCGTTTAATGGCAACCGTTGCCGATGGCCTGGATCCCGTTTATTCGAATGTTGTATCCATCAAAGTGATTCCTTATTATATTGAATTAAAGGATCATGCTCCTCTTTTCTATTTCTTAATAGGAAATGGCATTGGAGACAGCAGTTGGGGCAATGAATGGAAAAATATAGGAACTTCTTTAGTACCATTAAGCATGGTTCCTGATTACCAGTATGATAAAATAACCGGTGAAGGGCAATTTACCATTACCATGTATCTGGAAAAGGCTACAGTAGCTAATACCGGCTTCAAACTGATTGGACAGGTTGATGATGCAATTGGTTGGGGAGAACAATGGGGATATGGTGAAGATGGAGACATACCCGGCTACGAAGAGGGCAAATGTGTTCATTTACACAATGAATCCGGTAATCCGGGACATTTGGGCGTATCTGAAACGGGTTGGTATCAGGTAACAGTAGATGAGACTGGTGCCGGAACTCTTAAGTTTGAGAAACTGGCGGCAGAACCAACTTCATACGCAAGCATTCAATTGATGGGAGTAGGTGGAGATTGGGATACCGGCGTTCAAATGACTAACCTTGGTGGTCGCACTCCTCATTCTTGGTATACTCAACAAACGTTTGCTGAAGATACGGAAGTAAAGTTCCGCGCAAATGCTGCATGGGATGTTAGTTGGGGTGGTACTGTTTTTCCATACGCTATCGGCATAGCAGGTGGTGCTAATATTCCGGTTAAGGCTGGTACATATAACATTGTCTTCAATGATGTAGAAGGATTCTACGGATTCTTTGAAGCGGAATAGAAAAATAGATACCTTTAAAACAATATTGAAATGAAAAATTTATCATTATATATTTTAATGCTTTTCGTAACAGCAGGCATTCTGTCTGCTTGTGACGAGGATTTTAATAAAGATGTAGTTGCACCTCAAAGTTATGAAGAAGGGCCTACACAAGATGCAAACTTTGTTGTGGCTCCGACTAATGCATCTATTAACTTGAATGAAGTAACTGACGATACCATTGCTCTGGCAACATTCACTTCGACTCCGAACTATGTGGATGGAGCTACAGCAAGATACGCTATACAATTATCAGAAACAGATAAGTTTACCGATAAGCAAGAAATAACGTTGAATGCATCAAATGGCGTTGCCAGAGAGGCATTGAGTCAGGCTGTTATCACCTTGTATGGTCGTCGTCCCGAATTGCGTGATTTGAAGGCACGGGCTGTGGCTTATGTGACCGATGTTGATGGACAGGCATTGTACATAGCCTCGAATGTCATGGATCTTAAAGTGGCTCCTATTGCGCCTGTAATAGAAACTGCTTATTACCTGGTTGGCGATATGAACGGCTGGGATGCGGCACAGCTTGTTAAATTCACTCATAGCGATAAAGATGTGTATGATGATCCGTATTTCACTGCGGTAGTGAAAGTTCCGGCCGGTTGCTATTGGAAGATTATTCCACAGTCTAATGTCGATGGTGGCGATATATGGGCAAGTGGGGCATTGGGAACGGTTGTTGATGGTGATACTTCATTGTCAGGGACACTGACTACTACTGATCCAAAAGCAGGAAAAATTGATACTGAAGCCGGTTATGTGAAGTTTACGCTGAACATGTTAGAGTACACTTATACAATAGAGTATATTGGTGATATGGCCCTTCAACTTTATGTGCCGGGTGCACAGGGATGGGACCCTGCTACGGCTCCTACCATTTATTGTCAGAACTATGATTTGAAATATGACGGGTATGTTAACTTTACTGCTGCCGATCAAGAGTATAAATTTACTTCTCAACCCAACTGGGATGCGATAAGCTATGGCAATGGTGGCGACGGAACACTTACTACTGATGCCACTGCAGGAAACATGAAAGTCAGTGAAGCCGGATTTTACCGTTTAACTGCCGATTTGTCTTCTACTCCGCTTACCTATACGGCAACAAAAACAGTATGGGGAGTCATTGGAGATGCAACGGAAGGCGGATGGGATGCTTCTACTCCGATGACACTAAATGTTGCCACCGGAGAATGGACAGTCACCACTACTTTGATCGGAGGCAAATCATTCAAATTCCGTGCTAATGATGGATGGGACATAAATTTGGGCGGTGATGCCAATAACCTTACTTATGGTGGAGATAACATGACTGCTGCCGAAGATGGTACTTATATCATTACGTTGAAGTTAGGAAGTCCGGCTGTTTATAGTTGTACTGTAGTAAAACAGCCTGTTTAGAATGAATGGTAATGGTGAGGACTAATAATAGATTTTAATTGATATAACTATGCAGGGCCCCAACTGAGATATTTCATTTGCGGCCCTGCTTTTTTACTCTAAAAGATGAAAAAGATAAGCTTTTACCTGTTTTCTCTCATTACGATAGTCCTTTTTACGAATTGTAGTGGAGATAATCCGATTGATACTCCTGTTACACCCCCTGTGGTGCTTAAAGATGGGTTGAACTATTCTCTTGAAACACCGGATGCTGACAAAGAGCTGACTATTACTTTTAAAGCAACCGGTTCTTCTGCTTTGTACAATTATACGGGCGATGTTTATATTCATGCGGGGGTAATTGTAGATGGCAATTGGATGTATGTTCCTGCAGAGTGGAGTGAGAATTTGCCCAAATGCAAAATGACGAAAGGGGATAGCAATGTATGGAGCATTACGCTCTCTCCTTCCATCCGAAGCTGGTTTGGCTCGGGCGAAACATCCATTCAGAAACTTGGAATTGTTATTCGTAGTTCCGACGGAACCCTAAAGGGACTGACGGATGATTCTTTTGTTACTGTTACGGATTCTAAGTATGCGGCTTTTGTTCCTGCGGCAATAAAAAATGCTACGCTCCCCTCCGGAGTGGAAGAAGGTATTAATGTGGTAAACAGTTCTACTGTTACTCTGGTGCTTTATGACAAGGATAAGAGTGGTAATCACAAGGACTATGCGTATGTGGTGGGCGACTTTAACGACTGGACGCTGACGAATGATGAAAAATCCCAAATGTATCGGGATGATGCGGCAGGTTGTTGGTGGATAACCATATCGGGGTTGACGGCTACTAAGGAATATGCTTTCCAGTATTATGTGGGTACTGCTGCCGATGGAGCAATGCGTCTGGCCGATGCCTATAGCAGGAAGGTGCTCGATCCGGACAATGATTCATCTATCGCTTCTTCTACGTATCCTGATAATAAAACGTATCCTACGGGCAAAGCGGTCGGAATAGCTTCTGTCTTTCAGATTCAGCCGGATGCTTATAGCTGGCAGCATACAAACTTTAAGATTCAGGATAAAACGAATTTGGTTATTTATGAAATGCTGTTGCGCGATTTTACTTCTTCCGGAGACATAAACGGAGCAATGGCTAAATTGAATTATATCAAATCAATGGGAGTGAATGCCATTGAACTAATGCCTGTGCAGGAGTTCGACGGGAATGATAGTTGGGGCTATAATCCTTGTTTCTATTTTGCACTAGACAAAGCTTACGGCACGGATACCATGTACAAGGAGTTTATTGATAAATGTCATGAACTGGGTCTTGCGGTTATATTCGATGTGGTTTATAATCAGGCGAGTGGAAACCAGCCGTTTGCTAAGCTTTATTGGAATAGCGCAACGGGCAAACCTGCCGCTAATAATCCATGGTTTAATGTGGATGCGCCGCATCCGTACAGTGTATTTAATGATTTTAATCATGAATCTCCTCTGGTACGGGCTTTTGTGAAGCGGAATCTGAAGTTCTTGTTGACTGAATATAAAATAGACGGTTTTCGTTTCGACCTAACGAAGGGATTTACTCAAAAAGCCAGTACGGAGGGCACAGCTTCTAATTATGATGCTACCCGTATCGCTATTCTGAAAGATTATAATAGTGTGGTCAAAGAAACCAATCCCGATGCAATGGTAATTTTGGAGCACTTTTGTGCAACAAGTGAAGAGGCGGAGTTGGCCACTGACGGTATGTTTTTGTGGAGGAATATGAATAATGCTTATTGTCAGTCGGCAATGGGTTGGGTAGATAGTAGTGATTTCTCCGGACTTTATTATGGTACTTCGATGCCTGCCGGTTCGTTGGTAGGCTACATGGAGAGCCACGACGAAGAACGGATGAGTTACAAGCAAGTGGCGTATGGCAACTATACGTTTAAAACAAATCTGGCCGATCGGATGAAGCAACTGGAAGTAAACACTGCTTTCTTCCTGACTGTGCCCGGACCAAAAATGATTTGGCAATTCGGCGAATTGGGTTACGATCATTCGATAGATGAGAACGGTCGTACCGGGAAGAAACCGATAGAGTGGGGGTATTACGATGATACTAACCGAAAGGCATTGTATGATACGTATGCTAAGCTGATGGCTCTGCGTGATGCGTATCCCGAATTGTTCGATACGTCGGCTACATTCAGTTGGCAGGTACAGGGAGATACCAATTGGCTAAATGGACGATTCATTACGTTGCAGATTATCGGAAAGGATGCGGTTGTGGCAGGTAATTTCACGGATACATCCGGTAATTATACGGTTACTTTTCCTCATACCGGCACTTGGTATAACTATGTAAGTGGTGGAACGCTGGAAGTAACATCGACTACTCAACCGGTTACTGTCCCTGCTCATGAGTTTCGTATGTACCTGGATTTCCAGACTGCAAATTAAAGGACAATAGTTTTGTCTTTTCATACACAACCCCTCTTCTCCGATTGTATCCGGAGGAGAGGGGTTGTTTGTTCTGTTACAAATAGTATATCAAATGGTGGTATGGCTATTGCCGATTACTTTCTTTTTCCTTTTTTTCCTCCACCAGATAATACATCCGGTTACCGGTAGGGAAGCAATGATCAGACTAGTTATAAATACAAGTATTCGCCCCGGTAATCCTAATATGGCTCCAACATGTATGTCGTAAGTCATTCGGTATAATTTATCTCCTCGTGATGCTTCTGATTGTTTAATGCCATACGTGCCTCCGCCTTTTACTTCCTGTAGTGTGTTTCTGTCGAAAAAGCGGTATTCACTTTGATAATAAGTGCCGTCGTTGGCCGGATTGAAGCATACGGTAAAAACATCCGTGGGCTTTTGAGGATAGTCGAACCGAAAAGTTCCCTGCCTGCCAATGGGATATTCCTTGTTCATCTTTTCCCATAGCAGGGTAGAAGGATCTGTCTGTTTAAACACTTTTGCCGAATTTGATACCGGTATTTCCCATTGTTCAAAACGTTTGCCGGCAGTGACGAGACCATAGTAGGTTTTGGAAAACCAGTTGAAGCTCCAGGTGAGTCCTGTTAAGGCAATGATTAATGCAAAGAGGGCTGTATAAAATCCTAAGACGTTATGCAAATCGTAATTCAAGCGAGAGAAAGGAGCTTTCCACTTGATCTTTAATCCGGCTTTGAAGGTCTTTTTCGTTTTTCTATGCGGAATCCATAGTACCAATCCCGATAAGAGAACAAGTACAAATAGTATGACGCTCCATCCGACGATTGGTCTCCCTATAGCATAAGGAAGCCAGAGGCTTCGATGTCCATCCAGAATTATACGGAAAAAATCATCTTTGAGCTTTTCCGTATAAATGATTCCTCCGTTATAAGGATTTACATATAGAAGTGTATATCCGTCTTTACCCAAATTACAGGCTATTGCGGCGGCGTAATGGTAAGTAGCGTATGTAACCCCGTAGATAGCATTGCTGCTATCTGCCGGGTTACTGAATACGTATGGACTCACCTTCTCTTTTAACTCTTCAGGCGATAGAAATGTTTGTCCGCTGGCTTCTATAACCAGTGTTGGGCGGAACAATTCTTTGATTTCATTCTGAAAAGCGTAGATACAACCTGTTATAGCTACAATAAAGACTACAATGCCCGATGGCAGTCCGAGCCAGAGATGTAACTTGCGAAAAAGTGTGCGTACGGATAGTTTCTTCATATACTGTTATGATCAGAAGTTATAGGTAACGCTTAATCTGAAATTACGTGGCGGTTCTGATTGCCAGTAATAATATGTTTGGTAAGAGGAACCACTGTATAAGTAACGATCAAACACATTATAAATGTTCAGCGCAAGGCTTAAATCATTTCTTTTCCATCCCAGCGCGGCATCGAAACGAAAATAATCGGGTAATGAGGCGATATTGTCCAAAGAGCTTCCCCAGCTCCATGTGCTGCGGTCGAGTTGAGTGGACTGTCCGGCAGATAAGTTGAATCCGTCTAAACATCCTTGTGTGAAGCTGTATTTAAGCCAGATGTTGAAATCGTGTTTAGCATATCCCGGCAGACGTGTACCTACGGGTTGGCTTGGATCTACCGATTTTGTTACCCGGTAATCGGTATATGCATAGTTGGCCACCATACTCAGGTTGGGCAGTATCTCGCCCAGAATATCGACTTCTACACCTTTAGCCTTAGATTGTCCCACTTGTATCAGGTAAGATTCCTGTGGGGTATTGTTCGGATCACTGGCTGTTTCGTTATTCTTCAGAATTTGATATACGGCTACGGTGGTTGTCCACCGATTATTAAACCAGTTTCGTTTCAAACCAAGTTCCCAGTTATTGCCGGTAATCGGATTTACTTTATCGCCATTTCTAAGCATTCCCATTTGTGGAGAAAAAGTTTGGTCATAGAGGGCATAACCCGAGGTGTTTTTGTCTATGGAGTAGCTAAGTCCTACTCGCGGTGAGAAATGTTTTTCTTCTGTATTGGTGGTGCCGTATGAACTGTCTTTTACATAAGTATATCTTCCGGCTAGTGTAAGACGCAGCCGATCGTTTAATAATCCCAGTTCATCCTGAAAATACAAGCCGCTATAAGACTGGGTTACTTGAGTGGTGTTGGCTCGCTCTTTTAAACTCTTTGAGCGGTCGAATTTAGGATAACCGTAGTATGGATAGCCTGCCGAATAGTCTTTGTCGAAAATATTATATGTTCCTATGGAATCTAAGTCAAAGCTTTGGCTCCAATCGTACCAGGCATGTTTGTCTCCGGTATCGAAACCTGCCAGTATGTTGTGCGAAACGAAGCCTGTTTGTGCTTTACCGTTTATATATATCTGGCCGAACTTCATTTCATTGATGACATCTGCGATGCTTACACTTCTAACTAAGTCGCCGTTTGCCGCTAAGGAAGAGGGCCACATGGAGCTTCCTTCTCTATTGTAATTAAAGTAAGCACCTTGTGCCGTTAGTTTCCAGTCTTTGTTAAAGTTGTGTTGCAAATTTAGTATTAAGCTATGATCATTAACTACGCTAGAGGGTAGGCCTGGTTCCAGAAGGGAGTAATTTTGAGGAAGTGTGGCATATCCGTCGGGTGAGAAGCTATAGTAAGATCCGATATTGGACGATTCCATGTATTGGTAATCATATTCGGCCGTAAGTTTTGTGTTATCATCTAACTGATAGCTGATAACGGGAGCGATGCTGTATCTCTTGGCCGACTCATAGGCGCGTTGAGAATTGGTGCTTTGTGCCATGGCGTTGAAGCGATAAAGAAGTTTGCCGCTCTTGTCCAGTTTCCCGTCTAAATCGAGAGTGGTGCGATAAAAGTCATAACTGCCAAAGGTGAGCGATGCCTGTCCTTTGGTTTGTCCTGTGGGCTTTTTGGTGACTACATTATAAATGCCGCTTGGTTCTCCGTTCGACATCATAAAACCTGCGGGCCCTTTGATGAACTCTATGCGGTCAACGAAACTCATGTCTTCGGTCAGTGGCCCCCATGAGGAGGTAACATTCATTCCTTCGCGAAAAGCCGACGCTCTTGATCCGCGCATGTTAATAAGAGCATAAGAATCTCCCCAGTGCTCCAGCCTGGTAACGCCACTCACATTTCGGGTAATGCCGTCGCTCATGCTTACTATTTGCTGGTCGCTCATAATTTCCGAACTAACGACTTGCACGTTTTGCGGTATTTTTAGCAGAGGTTGGTTAAGACGGATGGAGCTTGATGGCTCTCGTGTGGTATATGCATTGGCATTTCCTACCACCACCACTTCATTGAGTTCTTCTGTGTTAGATTCCAGCACAATGTTGCCAAGAGAGACAATCTCATTCTCTGATGATATGGCAACAGGCACTTCTTTTGTTTTGTAACTTACGGATGAAATAATAAGCGTATGTCGTCCTTGTGCTACTCTTTTTATATAAAATTGCCCCTGACTGTCCGTTGTGCTGCCTGCATTTGTGCCTTTAAGCAATATTGTGGCAAATTCCAACTTTTCGCCGGTGCTGTTAATTACAATTCCTTTAATACTTCCCGCATAAACGGCCATAAAAGTACAAAGCATCAGTAAGATGCTTAAGCTACATTTTTTCATATAATACCTATTAGTTTATCTTATAAAAATTTAGGCAAAGTAAGTGCATATATCTTTTACGGTAAATAGCCTTGTTTAGGTATTATACGAGTTAAAATAGCTATAAATGATGATTTGATTTATTGAATTTAAGTTTCTTATTCCTCAATGATGTTTACCTCTTCTGTGTTGTTGTGCAGACTGTCCGGCAGACTGACGTCAATAGAGTCACTGTCTGCTTTGTGATAGATCGTCTGGCATTGGTATGATTTAGCGATGGGCTGTTTAGGCTTAGGGAATTTTACCCGATATTTAGCCATGTTTTTATCTTTAAGTACTTTCTCCATGAAATACCCGAATACCGGTAATGCCGTGCGACTCCCTTGCCCCAGTTCTCCTGAGCGGAAGTGAATGCTACGATGTTCGCCGCCTACCCAAGCACCACCTACCAATTTTGGGGTAACTCCTACGAACCATGCATCGGAGTGATTGGAAGAAGTCCCTGTTTTGCCTCCGAATTCAGTGTTATAGTGGAATAGGTCAAAAGCCCACAGAGCCTGCGAAGTGCCAAGCGGCTCCGTTAGTCCGCCTTTTAACATTTCCGTCATTAAGAAAGCTGTCTCATAGGGCAAGGCTTGTGTTTGCTGTGGCTTATTACTATAGAGTACGTGTCCGTTACGATCTTCAATACGCGTTACCAGTACCGGATCTTGTTCCATTCCATCATTAATAACTGTGCTATAGGAGTTAACTAACTCCAATAGAGATACATCAGAGGCTCCGAGACTTAATGCGGGAGTCTCTTCCAACGGGGTTTTGATGCCCATGGCGTGTGCCGTGAGTGCAATGTTGTGTATGCCTACTTCTTTGGCTACTTGCACGGCTATAGAATTAACGGAACGGGCAAAAGCGGCTTTCAGCGACAAGGTGTCTCCTGTAAATTCGCCGTTAGCATTTCGCGGAATCCATTTCTTGGGTACTCCTTTATCTATCACGTCCCAGGCCAGATACTGATCTATACGCTCATCGCAAGGAGATGCTCCTTTGTTAATGGCAGTGGAGTAGACAAAAAGTTTGAAGGTTGAGCCTGGTTGACGTTTGGATAATACTTTGTCGTATTTCCACGAGCCGAAATTGATATCTCCCACCCATGCTTTTACATGTCCTGTTTGTGGCTCCATGGCCACAAATCCGCAATGCATAAAGTGTTCCATATAGCGTATGGAATCCATGGTGCTGATAGTCGTATCGCGTGTTCCCTTGTCGTAGTCGAATACTTTCAGGCGATGAGGCTTATTCAGGTAATAATTGAGAGAGTCCGGTTGATCGGGATATTTTAGCTCCAATTGTTTGTAAGCGGCTGTATGTTTTGCTAAGTCTTCAATAAAGTGAGGTATTTCCTGATGATTGCGGTCTTGCCAGGGATTTTCACGACCCCAGTGATTGTTGAAATTCCGTTGCACGATGCGCATTTCTTTGTCAACAGCTTCTTCTGCATACTTTTGCATGCGGGTGTCAATGGTGGTGTATATTTTCAGGCCGTCTGCGTATAAATCAACATCATTTTCTTTGCACCAACTCTCGAGCGACTGAGCTACAGCCTCGCGAAAGTAGAGGGCTTTTCCATCATAATTACCTTCTATATTATAGTTCAATTGCATTGGAATGTGGCTCAGAGAATCGAATTCGGCATGTGATATGATGTGGTGAGACATAAGGTTCTCCAATACCACATTGCGCCTTTTTAAGCTATTCTTGGGATTCAACTTCGGATTGTAAGTGGTGGTGGCCTTAAGTAACCCTATCAGGGTAGCGGCCTGTTCGTAAGTGATATCTTTGGGAGTGGTATGGAAATAGGTTTTACAAGCTGTCTTGATGCCGTAAGCATTGCTACCGAAATCTACTGTATTAAAGTACATTGTTAATATTTCTTGCTTAGTGTAAAACATCTCAATTTTTACGGCTGAAATCCATTCTTTGGATTTCATTACGATCATTTTTACGCCGGGTATGTACCCCAATAAGCCGGTAGAGTACTCTGAACGTGCTTTAAACATGTTCTTAACCAATTGTTGGGTAATGGTGCTTGCACCTCGTGCCCCCCGTCCACCAGCCATATCTTTCATGGCAGAGAAAACGCCTTCTAAGTCCACGCCGAAATGGTGGTAAAAACGTTCGTCTTCGGTGCTGATTAGTGCGTTGATTAGTTTTGGGGATATTTCTTCAAACTTAACCGGTGTACGGTTCTCTCTGAAGAATTTACCTATCAGCTTTCCGTCTTCACTATATATTTCCGATGCTGCCGGTTGTTGAGGATTGTGAATGCTCGACAGTCCCGGCGATTTCCCGAAAAGCCAGAGAAAATTAATGTCTACCATTGCCAGGTAAAGCATGAAGGATAGAATGAGAGTCAGGATGACAAGTAATGTCTTTTTGTACCATGGAGCTTTGTGGTATATTTGTCTATACCAATTCCAACTCGCTTTGCATTTATTGGTAAGGAGAAAGAAAACGCTTTTTCCGCGTGAAACCCATTTTTGAGTATCAAAGTTTATCATCATGTGATATATAATAAAAACGGCTGCAAATGTACGCTAATTTTTGGACTATTATCCTTAGTGGTGAGAAAATAATGTTGTTTCGTTGAAAGATTTCTTGTTTTTAAGAATCCGAAGACGTTTTATGAGGATTGTGCAGATTTGAAGGGGTAGATAGAATGGTTTTTGTCGGTGTGTTATTCTTACAATATAAGTCGTTATTACAGGCAATGCGATTTCTTCGGAAAGAAAACGGGATTTCTTTGCAAAGGCAACCGGTTTTCTTTGCAAAGAAAACCGGTTGCCTCTTAGGGCCCATTGCAGGCCCTTTTGAGCGTATTTTTAAATAATTACAATAGCTAAATAAGTTGGCTCATCAAGCACTATTTATTGTAGGTTTACTGATTGTGTCGATATAATAGCCTTTCATTTGTTAGCCGAGGCATGCTTTAGTAGTGATGTCTATTTTATACCTTAATTCCGCCAGTGTTTAATTAAAAACGGCATGTAAACCCTTTAGTATAAATAGTTTGCATAAGATTTACTCATATTTTGCTACAGATTAGTAAAAGACGATTTTGAAGAAACTGGGTTTCCTTCCCTTATTTAGCCCGGTCTGTGGCTTGGTCGCTGATGATATTAGGAGGTGTGGAGGCTGTTTGGGGATTACGCCAATTGTTTAGCTTTTCTGTTTCGGGGCATTTGCTGTATAACTTGATCGGATCTTTCTATAATCCGGGACCTTATGGAGGGTACTTGGCAATGGTAGACATACTTACACATAAGGCCTTCCTTATTAACATGAGCGGATAATCATACAGGGTTAAAAAAACACAAAATATGATACAGAATGCGGATCGAAATAAAACTTTTTAGCTACTTTACTATGATAATATAGTGGCATACTTTTCTTTTATTATATACAACTGTACTATTTAAATGTGCAATTATGTATGCTGATAGGCTTTAAAGAACAATAAACTACTAAGGATGAGAAAACTATATATTGGACTTCTGTTTATTTGTGGATTATTAGCTTCCTGTACGGATGAAAAAAGATCTGGTATATTTGAAAGGGTAGAGGGATATATGGAGACGTATCCTGATAGTGCATTGTTGCTGTTGAATCAGATATCTTATCCAGAGGAACTTCGTGGTAAGCAGCGGGCAGACTATGCATTGTTGTTAACCCAAGCGCGTGATAAGAATTATTTGGATAGTTTGCAATCTGACTCTTTGATAAATATAGCAGCGGATTATTATAGAGAAAGTGATGATAAGGTAAAAACTGGGAAAGCTCTTTTTTATTATGGTAAAGTGATGGCTTTGGAAGGTAATGATACTGTCTCTATGCGGGCTTACCTGGATGCTCAGGAGATATTGAAAAACGCGAAGGAATATAAACTGCAAGGTTTTATACACGAATACATTGGTCGTTTGAATGATGATCGGGGTATCTATGATGTAGCACTTGATAATTACCGGAGATCTGTTTTTTACTATCAAAAAGTAGGTTACATATTGGGAATTGTATATGATTATAGAAATATTGCCAGAGTCTATGACATTAGACAAAATAGTGATAGTGCTATCGGGTATGCGAAAGCCGGAATCTCTTTATTGAAAGGGGATAGTTTATCGCCGGTTTTTTCTTCTCTATTACAGTTTTTAGGGAGGCAAGAAAAGAAAAAAGGAAATTATTATAAAGCTATAGCGTATTTCCATTCGGCAATTAAGCATGAGAGATTACCTAATTCTATTAAACATTATTATTTTTCATTAGGTGATGCTTATATGCAGATGGGACAATTAGTTAAGGCAGAAGAATGTTTTGAGCAGGGGGTGACATCCAAAAGTGTTTATACTCAATCAGGTGCGTATAATTATCTTTATTTATTGGAGAAAAAAAAAGAAAATTATGCTAAGGCCCTTTTCTATAAAGAAAAATCGGACTCTTTATTGAGAATCTGTCAAGATGAAAATTTGAGAAATGCAATTCAAGTAATACAGCGGAAATATAAAGTCGATAAATTGAAGTCAGAGAATACGATGTTGGTGCAGACAAAACGACTTCAATCCTACCTTTGGTTATCTCTTTCGTCTTTACTTCTTGTTGTGAGTATTATTTTTTATTTTTGGATAAAGAAACAATATCGGAGAGCCTATAGACGACACATTAAGAGTCGTGTGGAGAGAGAACTTAGCGTAATTAGAGAAAACGAGCAGATTATAGGACAATACCTTTGCCAAATAGAAGATTTAGAACGCCAGGAAAAGCTTTTGAGAGGAGCTGCAAAAGAACAGATTGTCAAGCTGAATCAAAAAATTCAAATATTGACAAATGAGAATAAAACAATCCGTGACGATTCTTGTGCCGGTGGCATTTACCTTTTAGAACAGTTGAAACAGGGATTATTGATTGTGGAAAATATGACCTCAAAAGAAAAAATTCAGATCTTTCAATATATGGATTTGTTATTTGGAGACTTTGTCACCCGCTTAAAAGGAGAATACGATTTGAATGAAAATAATCTGATGCTAGCGGTGTTAGTTAAACTCGGTTTTTCTTCTTCGGAGTTAACAATTGTGTTTCAATGTGAGATAAATTCCATATTCAAGAAGAAACAAAGGCTGAAGAGCCGATTTGATTTAGGAAGTAATGATAATTTGGATGCATTCCTTACTGCTTATTCTTTTCATCTGTCCACTTAATGAAATCTTTTATTTGCGTAATTCGTTTTAAATCAAGCTGTTACGATAATTTGATGTGTCCAGCCTATTTTATGTGAAAAAATAGATTTATCGGCTAATTTTACAGCTGTTAAAATTTATGTGTTATGAGATCTAGTTTTATTTCTTGCATAGTGGGCTTATGTAGTTTCCTATTTATAGGGGTAGTAAAAGTATATTCGAATCCATTAACCAATGAGGCAAGAATATCATTGTTTGGAAATGATATACCATTTGAAGATCCAATAGGTTCAGGACAAGAGACTCGCTCTATACCTTTAATTCCTATTTCGGCATTCTTAAATGAGAATCATTTTGTGAAATTAGAATTTTATAAACCAGTAGGTGAAATCGAAATTGTAATTTCTCAAAATGGGACTATCGTGTACTCTGTTATTGAGAATATTATTTCTCCGATATTAAAGAGTGTGGAACTATTACAGGGTTTGTCTGGTGAATTTTTACTTGAAATTAGGGTTGATAATGAGGCTTATGTTTATGGTTGGTTCACTATATAATTAATACCGCAATATAGAGTTTATAACTATCTATTTCCTTTTGTTTTATTGTAATAAACAAAATAAGGAAGTTGTGAAACTGCTAGATGAATGATGTAACGTAACAGGATTTTAAGTCTTTGCAATTGGTGCCAAGTTATAATGAAGAAAAACAAATCACGGCTTTTCTAGATAATGTCAGTGCTTATTTTGACGGTATTATCCTATTGGATGATTAGAATGGATGATACTATAAATTAGCGATACATCAACCTTTGATGTTAAATATAAAGAAAAAATATGACTTTAATGATTTGGAAAATAGAAACATATTGTTAGATATAGCTTCGTTCTTTAATGCGGCGTGGTTAGCTTTTATGGATGTGGATGAATGGATAGACTCAATATATACAGATTTTAGTTTTATGAATAATAAAGATGTGGAAGTTGCCATATTTCGTTTAGTGCACTTGTGGGATAATGAGAAAGTGTACAATGCGGAATATCCATATTCGGAAGGCGGGATTCAACATAAATATAGAATGTTTAGAAATAGAGGGAGAATGTAGATTGTGACCGACAAAACATCTCTGCATTTTCAATTAATTCCTTATTATGACAGGATATTTGGAACAAATATATTATTACTACATTATGGTAATATGTAGGAAGAAGAACGTTGAAGAAGTATCAGTTTTATAGCGCAGAGGATGTTGGGAGGGATTAACAAAGTTATGAGCATCTGATGTGCTCAGGTCCGTGCTTGAAAGAAGTAGAAAAGATAATTTTATAAAAAAAAACTATGCGATTATCTTTCCCATATTGTCACCAATTAGATATCATAGATTGCGGATCGGCCTGTTTGCGTATGATAGCTTTGTATTATGGTAAGAGCTATTCTTTGCAGACTTTGCGTGCTCGTTCTTTTATTTTGGCTGAATTTACTGAAATTTATTAATAATTTAAAAAGTTTCTTTTAATAGCAATTATAATTTAGTATGAAACGAATTTCTTTTTGCATAACTTGTATGAATAGATTAGAACATTTACAAAAGACCTTGGAAAAGAATATTCTTGATAATTTTTTTGTAAATGAAATCGAGTTTGTTATATTGGATTATAATTCGCAGGACGGTTTGGAAGAGTGGGTATTTCAATCTATGATGAAATATATTGAGATGGGTATTTTAGTTTATTATAGAACTACTGAACCGGTTCACTATCTACGAAGTCATAGTAGGAATATGGCGTTTAGGTTGGCCAGTGGGAATATAGTTTGTAATTTGGATGCAGATAATTATTTAGGTAAGGGTTTTGCCGAGTTTATTCTGAAAGAATTCCAGAATAAAAAGACTATATTTTATGTTAGTTCCCTAGCCAAACGTGATGTTGTTGGAAGAGTTTGTTTGAATAAATTAGATTTTGTTGCGATAAGAGGGTATAATGAAGCTTTTGTTGGTTATGGCTTCGAAGATGTAGACTTATTTGGTAGGTTGCTAGATAGAGGGCTTAAACAGTGTATATTTCTTCAAAGTGAGTTTTATAATGCAATAGTGCATTCGAATGAAGATAGAATCTCTCAAGAGGAAATGTTTAAAAAATATCAGGATATATATATGAATTATGTAAATCCTTGTCTTACAGAAGTATTAATATTGTATGCTGATGGTAATTTTGGAATGGGAACAATACAAGATAATGTATCTATGAATTGTAATTTAGTCAATGCGCCTTATGGCATAAAGAGATGTCTAGATGAGAGATTTCGGATTGCGATAAGAAAAAAATGGGAAGAGGGCTTATGGAATAATATAGGGAATGAAATTTTGCTGAGTATAAAAGGCAAGAGCCTTTTATTTTATAAAAACCAGGAAGGGTTATATCATTGTGACCGGCAATATTATAAGATTACTGATGCTGACCTTATTGTTGAAATAATAATGGTGATGACAGAGGCTTTAAATTTCTTTAGGATAAAATATTCTGTCCGTAATAGTCTAGCTATAAATCCTGAAGGTTTTGGGGTGGGCTCTGTCTGTAAGAACTTTGATTATAGTCATAAAATAATTTTAGCATAATATGAAATCGATATATCATATAATAAGAGATAAAAGAGCATGGTGTTGTTTATCAATTTTTTACTCGAGAAAAAGTTGGACTGATTTATTGTTAGAGATTGCTTCTTTTTATCATAATAACAAAAACTTATTTAATTGTTGTTTGATTTATCTTTCGGAGGAGAGGGGGGAGCATATAAGGATTACTTTCTCTCTTGATGTTGATAATATAGATTTGGTACTAAGTAAAATTGAGAATCATTTTTTGCTTTTTCTGAAGAAGAATCCATCTGTTTGCTCCAAAGAATTTCTTTTTGGAAAAGGTTTTTGGCGCTATTATCCTAATAACTCGTTAGCCTGGAATCGATATAATATGCAATATCACAATATGGATTTGCCTCTTGATGAACGGCTAAAGGTTTGTCTGTCCGATTTTCAGAATTCGAGATTGGCAGATAATCCGCTGTTGGAGGAAAAGGCTTTTGCCTTATTGGAGCAAATACAGCAGGAGGTGGCTGTTGCTCCAAATGGAATTTCTCTTGCTAAATGGGGATGTTTGGTGGAATGTTTAGCACAAAACTTTTTTTTAGAAGGAGAGCTGGATGAATTACTTGAAGAAACGGATGATTTTTTGATAACTTTATGGCGAGGAGGGTTAAATGAAGCAAATGTAGGTATCTCTCAGCTTTTTTTGTGGATGGGGGACTATTTTTTGTTTCGTTTCTGTGATAAACGATCCCAGTGCTATTCATATTCTTTTCAAATGTTGGAACAAATGTTGCATTGCCTTTTACAATTTTTCTCTCAATTATTACATTCTTCAATGTATGTAGAACCTGTCTTTTTGTTCCCTATTAGCTTTTGGCAGGACTTGGAATGGTGGTTGTTGCGTATTAGTGAATTTAGTGTGTCCGAATTTGCGAAAAAAGCTTTGGATAATTTGTATGCTTTACCTGATTCTGAGATTTTGCTGCGTTGCATTCCTCCTATGAATGCCTTACGTTGGCAGTTGCGCAACGGTATTTTCCTAAATGTTAGTCAAGGTCTATAGAGCTTGCGTATATTAGGGAAATGATAATAAGAAAATGAATTGATGATTGGGTGGTTGATGATAGCGGTGTAATGGTACCGGTTGTAGCGGTGTAATGGGTACCGGCATCACGTCTGTAATTTCCTGTTTCAAACATAGTTATTTTTTCTGTCTTTTACGCATAGATTCACCTTTTAGTTCTATATGCGTTGCATTATTGATTAACCGATCCATAATTGCATCCGCTAAGGTCGGTTCTGCTATGTAATCATACCATTTACTAATCGGTAGTTGTGATATAATAATAACCGATTTTCTATCATACCTTTCCTCTAAGATTTGCAAGAGCGCCAATCTGGAGTTTACATCCAATGGTTGTAACCCAAAGTCATCCAGTATGATCAGTTCATTCTTCTCCAGATGAGTAATCACTTTGAGAAAGGTTCCATCAATTTTCGACAAAGCTATCCTCTCTATAAACTTGTTCATATTCAGATACTCCGTTCGGAATCCCATTTGGCACGCCTGTCTACCCAGAGCACATGCCAGATAAGATTTACCGCATCCGGTAAGCCCTGTTATCAAGACATTCTCCGCTCTGCGTATAAAGCTGCAATCCCCAATTTGAGCCATCATGTCTTTGGTCAGATTGCGTGCCGCGGAACATTCTATATCCTCTATGCACGCACCGTATCTGAGCTTGCTGGTTTTCAGATACATCATGGTCTTCTGGTTATTGCGGTAAATACGTTCCGCTTCAACGAGTTTGGCTATGGTGAGCTCCATACCTGATAATATCGGTCAAAGGATACGACTTGTATCGGCCAATAGGATACCACCTGTAGCGCTCAAATAGGTACC